>DATEGZ010000257.1:0-96055 GCA_035279905.1 Vicinamibacterales bacterium | reverse complement strand
CGGGCGGCGGCCGAGGCGCGGGTGGCGGAGGCGGTGGCGGCGGACGTGGTGGACGTGGCGGCGGTGGCGCGGTCGTGCCGCCGGGACGCTACACGGCCACGCTCGGCAAGCTCAGCGGCGACACCGTGACGCCGATCGGCAAGCCGCAGGCGTTCCAGGTCGTGCCGCTGCCGAAGAGCAACTAAGCGTTCACCGGCACGCCGTCGCGCTGTTTGGTGCGTTCGCCTCGACGAAGCATGCGGCCGTGAGGTACCGCTTGCCGGCGTGCTCTTGATAGATCAGCAGCGTCTGTTTGCCGTTGGCTGTCGCAGATCGCAAGTACTGAACGGGCGGGCTCGCTGACGCGGGTCCGCCCGTTAACGCTTCAGCCAGCACCCGGCCCGTCAGCTTGCCGTTCGGCTTCATCGTCAGTCCCAGGATCTGCGCGAGCGTCGGCGTGATGTCGGCGTTGCTCGCGGGCAGCGGATCCGCGTAGCGCGCTTTGAAGTCCGGGCCCATCGCCGCCATGTTGTTGAACGTGCTGTCGCGGCCGAAGCCGCCGTGCATCCCCTGGCCTTCCTGCAGCGTCGTATCGGAAACCTGAATCCCCGTCTGGATGTCGTCCGGGTTGAGATAGAAGACCTTGAACGCGACGGCGATCGTCGGCCGCGGCAGCTTGCTCGCGCCGGCGAGGTTGATCGCGCTCAGCGGCAACGTGCCCGGCAGCGGCCCGGCCGCGTCGTCCACGAACACGCCGCTGACGTAGTCGTACGTCAACAGCAGCTCGACGATGCGCCGGATCGTCGCGGCGTTCTGGTCAGGCACGTAGATCAAGTCCGACCCGCCATTGGCCGCGACGATCGCACGGGCGTCGGTGCCGCCCGGATTCTTGATGTCGGTGCCGATGAGGCCGTTGCCACTTGACGGGTGATCCCACGTGCCGGCGCCGGGATCGATCGCCATGCGCTTGTAGAGGCGCCCGCCGTCGGCGTGCTGATCCGGATCGAACAGGTTGGTCTTGAGCGATGTCGCGAGATCGATCGCGAGGAAGCCGACCGGCAGCATGCCTTTGACCGTGTCGATCTTGCCGGTGCTGTCCACGTAATCGTGTTTGGCCGCCTCGCTCTCGGTGGCCCGCCCGCTGCGGTCGATCTCGTGCTTGCTGATCGTGGCCACGCCGTGGTCCGACGTCACGAAGACGTTGGTGCTGGCCTTGACCGCCGGATTGGCGTCGAGCCACGCGAGAATCTGCTGCAGGTTGCGATCGGCGTTCTGCACGCCTCGCTTCGACGTCGGACCGTTGACGCCCGGCGCGAGCACGCCGAGGCTGTCGCCCTGGTTGTGCTGCGATCCGTCTGGGTCGCGCGACCAGTACAGGAGCACGAACGGCTTGTCGGCGGTCTCGGCGAACATCGGCAGAATCGCCTTCGTCGCGACGTCCACCATCCACTGCTGCTGTCCCGTGTTGGCGAGCAAGGTCCCGGGCCGCGCGCGATCGCCCGTGTTGCCGTTGTTGTACGGGGACGTCGCGCCGTAGCCGTTCGATCGGGTCGGCGACTCCGTCGGAATGCCCTCGCGGCGGAGCCGCTGGAGGAGCGCCGCGGGCAACGGCGGACCCGCGCTCGATCCCGTCGCGTCGTCGACGACGATGCCGGCGGGGAAGGGCGCGAACGCGCCGTTCACCGGGGCGAGCGTCTCGATGTCCTGAATGCCGGTGGGGCCGAGCTTGCCGATGGCGGCCGTGTTGTAGCCGCGGGCGCGCGCCAGCATCATCAGCGTGTCTTCGCCGAGGTAGTTGCCGTTGAAGTGGGCCGCCAGATCGGCAAGCACGCGATCGTTCTCCACGAACGGCACCGGCGTCGCGGGAGACAGATCGAAGTTGCCCGTGTCGAACGTCGCGAAGCCCGGCCAGAAGACGTTGCTGTAGTCGCCCGTGTCGCCGAAGGCATGGCCCGTGGCGATCGCCGACGCGTTCGCGGTCGTGAACGTCGGGAAGAGCGAGTGGCTGTTCTCGAAGTGCACGCCTTCGGTGCGCACCTTCCACAGCGCAGGCGTGTCCTCGGCGTTGACCGAGCCGTGGCGCATCGCGTCGGCGACGAAGATGATCGCGTTGCGGCGCGGCTGGATCGCGCTCGTGACGTGCGCCAGGCTCCAGATGGCGACCACGGCGAGGCTGACGAGCCAGGCTGACGGCTTCTTCACGGTCATGATTTTCAGTCTCCCCGATTCGCCCGAAGTTTACAAAGATCCGGCAACACGAGCGTAACCGGGGCGGTGGGCTATGATGCACCCGCCAAGGAGATCAAGACATGACCCGCGCCACCGCCGTCCGCCTCGCCGGAACTTTCGCCGCCGTTCTGCTCACCGCGCCACTCGCGGCCGATCAGGCCATCAAGCCCGACGCGCTCGGGTTCACCGTGGTTGCACCGGACGACGTCCCGTTCCCGGCTGGCGCGCAGAGCCAGGTGGCGCTCGTCGGCGATCCGAGCAAGCCCGGCCTGTACGTCATTCGCATCCGGTTTTCACCAGGCAACATGAGCAAGCCGCACTTCCACGATCAGGATCGACTGGTGACCGTGATCAAAGGCACCTGGTGGGTGGCGCTCGGTCCTGAGGCCGACAAATTCGATCCGTCCAAGACCAAGCCGATGAAAACCGGGAGCTTCGTCAAGCACCCGGCCGGCGCGCACCACTACGACGGCGCGAAGGACGAGGAGTGCATCGTCCAGATCATCGGGATGGGGCCGGTCAGGACGACGCAGATCGGGCAGTGAACCATTGGGCCATTAGGTCATTGGGTCATTGGGCTATTGGGTCATCGGGCTATTGACGTCGCGTCCGTGCCATGACGACCTTCGCGCTACTCTCCGGCCTGTTCGCTGTCGGAATGTTCGCGGTCGCGTACGGCACGTACGCCAAGAACGGATTCGGCATCAACACGGCTCCCGTTTCGTGTCCGCGTTGCGGTTCGACACTGCCACAGTTCCGCCAGCCGTCGAGTCTGCGACAGGCACTCTGGGGCGGAGGCACCTGCTTGTCGTGCGGCACTGAAGTGGACAAGTGGGGCGGTGAACTACCAACCACGAGCCGCAAGCGTCCCGCCGGTCGTGCTTACTCCACGGAAGAGATGCGGAGCCGCGTCAAGCGGCGCCTCACGATCTTCATGCCGCCGGTGTATTTCGGTTTGATCCTGCTCATGGATTGGCCCGGTCGCAGCGCCGGTGCGTGGATGGCCGCTGCTGTTGAGACCGCCGTGTTTACGGTGGTGTTTTCTTTTGTCTGCATGAAACTCTTCGATCGATTCTCCGACGCGACCGCGCAGTCGCAGCAACAAGGTTCGAAATAGCTCCTTCGTGTCCTTCGTGAACTTCGTGGTTTCGATCAATCGCGGCTCTTTGTCTGGCTTGCCGCCAGGAGATCACGGGCCATCGCGATGCCCTCGTCCAACACCGTGACCGTCCCGTCGAGCTGCGCGTCGTAGATCTTGGCGAGCAGCTCGCCCATGCGCGGGCCTGGCTTGACGCCGAGCTCGAGCAAATGTCGCCCCATCAGGAGCGGCGCCGGCGCAGCGTGCTCGACGCCGAGCGCACGCGCGCGTTCGAGGAACCAGTCGATCGCTGAGCAATCGAACGTGCCCGTGCGGCCGGTGCAATCCGCCATCGCGAACCGTGCGAGCAGCTCGAGATCGATCTTCTGCGCGAGCCGGCGGAACGCGCCGTCGCTCACGGGCGTCGACGACTTTTGAAACGCGCTCGGTTTCAGGTGCTGCGCAACAAGGCCGAGCACGGCCTGGCGGACGTCGTATCCGTCCAGCGAGTGCACGTTGAGCCGATCGAGGAACCGCGTCGCCGGTTCGACGCCGGCTTCCTCGTGGCCGGGCGATCGGATCCGTCCGTCAATCACCGCGGTCGTCATCGGCTTGCCGAAATCGTGCGTGACGGCGCCCAGCATCATCGCGGCCGCCGGGCCACGCTCGAGCCCGTCGATGCGCGCGCGCGCCTGGTCGACGACCATCAGCGTGTGCACCCACACGTCGCCCTCCGGGTGCCACTCCGGCTCCTGCGGGCAGCCGACGAGCGCTTTCATCTCCGGCCACAGGCGATCGACGACGCCGAGATCGAGCGCGAGCGCGAAACCGATCGACGGGCGCCGGGCCTGGAGCAGGAGCTTTTCCATCTCGCCCCACACTCGCTCGGATGGCAGATCGTCGAGCGGAATCGTGCGGCATAGTGCGCGTGATTCCTCGGTGAGCTCGAGCTCGAATCGCGCCGCAAACTGGAGCGCGCGCAGCACTCGCAAGCTGTCGTCGCCGAACGTCTTCGGGTCGACGACGCGCAAACGTCCGGCCGCGAGGTCAGCGCGTCCGTTGAATGGATCGAGGATCTCGCCGGTCAGCGGATCGAGCGAGATCGCGTTGACGGTGAAGTCGCGCCGGCGCGCGGCCTCGTCGATCGAGAGCGCCGGATCGCCGTGCACGGTGAACCCCGTGTGCCCGCGGCCGGTCTTCGATTCGCGGCGCGGAAGCGAGACGTCGATTCCGCCGACCTTGTAGACCGTGAAGCTTTCGCCGACCGTGTCGACGCGCCCGAATCCGCTGACGAGCGGCAGCAGTCGATCCGCCGGCACGCCAAACACTTCGAGGTCCACGTCCTTGGACGCTCGGTCGAGGAGCGCGTCGCGCACCCAGCCGCCGACGACGAGCGCGCGCCCGCCCTCGTCGCGGACGGCCGCGGCAATCGCCCGCGCGAGATCAGGAAGGCCGATGAGCATCGGGAGCGGCGGCCACCGGCTTCCGGCGGCGCGCGAACTTCTGCACGACTTTGTCGGCCTGCGCCGGCGCAATCACGCTCAGCACGGCGAGCCACCACGCCTTGCGCAGCGGATACACCTCGGCGCGCGGCGAGACGATGCAGTCGACGATCTTGTCGGCGACCTGCGCCGCCGTCTGTCTGGGCCCGGTGCCGCTGACGGCGTAGCCGAAATCGCGCGCGATCGTCTCGTGAAATTCCGTGACCGTGACGACGGGGAAGACGACGGACGCGCGAAAAGGCGTGCCGACGAACTCGGCGCGGAGCGATTCGACGAACGCGAGCTGCGCGGCTTTAGTCGCGGCGTAGATCCCGGAGCCGCCGACTCCGCGCCGGCCGACGATCGACGACACGGCGATGATGTGCCCGCGGCCCTGCCGCCGGAACACGCGCATCGCCGACGCGGCCGCGTAGAGCGTGCCCATCAGGTTGACGTCCACGATCCGCCGCATCGCCGCGGGCGGCGTCTCGTCGAGCGGGCCGTGATAGCCGATGCCCGCGTTGCAGACCATCACGTCGAGCGATCCGAACGCCTCGACGGCGCGCGCGACGAGCGCGTCCATGTCTCCTTCACTCGTGACGTCGCCCGGCACCGCCAGCGCGCGCCCGCCACGCGACGTGATGCCGCGCACGATCTCGTCGAGTCGATCGGCCCGCCGCGCCGAGAGCACCACGGCGGCGCCTTCGGCCGCGCAGTGCTCGGCCGTTGCGCGCCCGATGCCGGCGGAGGCTCCAGTGATGGCGACGACGCGGCCCGAAAGACGAGGCATGTGATCCGAATGGTAATCTGAGACGCCGTTCATGGACCCGCTACCGCTGCTTCGCGACCTCGTGGCCGCGAATTCCGTCAACCCGTCGCTCGTGCCGGGCGCGCCCGGCGAAGCCGAGGCGGCTGAGGTCGCGCGGGCGGCCATGGCGGGCGCGGGACTCGACGTCGTGCTCCAGGAAGCCGCGCCGGGCCGGCCCAATGTGATCGGCGTGCTGGAGGGGCGAGCGCCCGGACCGTCGCTGATGTTCTGCGGCCACCTCGACACCGTGGGCGTCGAGGGCATGACCGATCCGTTCGTCCCGCGCGTCAGCAACGGCCGGCTCTACGCGCGCGGATCGCAGGACATGAAAGGCGGCGTCGCGGCGATGATCGCGGCCGCGGGCGTGCTCGCCAGGGAGTGGACCCGCGGGCGTCTGATCATCGCGGCGGTCGTCGACGAAGAGTACGAGAGTTTAGGCGCGGAAGCGCTGGTCAAGGACTGGCACGCGGACGCCGCGATCGTGACCGAGCCCACGGATCTCGGCCTCGCCATCGGCCACAAGGGCTTCGCGTGGCTCCAGATCGTGACGCATGGCAAGGCGGCGCACGGCAGCCGGCCCGAGGACGGGCGTGACGCGATCGCGCGGATGGGACGCGTGTTGACAGCGCTCGAAGGGCGCGACCGGGAGCTGCGCGCGCAGTCGCCGGTCGCGTTTCAAGGGACCGGATCGCTGCACGCGTCGCTCATCAGCGGCGGCCGCGAGCTCAGCAGCTACCCGGACCGGTGCACGCTCGAAATGGAGCGCCGCACGGTGGCGAGCGAGGACGGCCAGAGCGTGCTCCACGAGGTCCACACCATCCTCGAGCGGCTCAAGCGCGACGATCCCGAGTTCCGGGCTGAGGCGCGGCTCGTCACGTATCGCCCCGCGCACCTGGTCGGCGCGGATCACCCGTTGACGAGCACGGTGGGCGGGGCGCTCGCGCGGGCGGGACGCTCGGCGACGCCCATGGGCATGTCGTTCTGGACGGACGCCGCGATTCTGTCGGCGGCCGGGACGCCGTCAGTCCTGCTCGGCCCCGGCGGCGCCGGGCTGCACAGCACCGAGGAGTACGTGACCGTCGACGACGTCTACGCCTGTCGCGACATTCTGGTGGATGTGGCGCGGGCGTGGGTGAAATGAAATGACGCCGGGAGTAGTTTTTACAATTCGCGTGCGACACACGAATTGTAAAAACTACTCCCGGCGTCATTTCACCTCTCCCGCATCAAGCTCTTCAGCACGAAGCTCGCGTTCGCGGGCCGCTCGCCGAGCCGGCGCATGAAATACGGGAACCATTCGCGGCCGAACGGAACGTAGATGCGCACGCGATAGCCCTGGTTGGCGAGCTGCGCCTGCAGGTCGCGGCGGATGCCGTACAGCATCTGGAACTCGAAGTGCTCCTTGCCGATGCCGTGCGCGGTCGCGAACTGGCGCGTCGCGTCGATCATGTGCGGGTCGTGCGTGGCAATCGCGGGCGACTTGCCCTCGCGCATCAGCACTTCCATCAGCGCGACATACGACGCGTCGACCTCGGTTTTTCGCTGAAACGCCACGCTGCGCGGCTCGCGATACGCGCCCTTCACCAGCCGGACCGGCACGCCGAGCGCGATCATCCGCCTGGCGTCGCTCATCGACCGACGGAGATACGACTGGAGCACCACGCCGACGTTGCGATACCCGATCCCCCACGTCGTCTCGAACGTCTCGAGCGTCTGCGCGGTGTACGGCGAGTTCTCCATGTCGATCCGCACGAAGAACCCGTGCTTGCCGGCCACGTCGAGCACGCGCCGGAGGTTGTCGACCGAGGTGGCCCGATCGACGCCCAGGCCCAGCTGCGTGAGCTTGAGCGAGATATTGCGGCTGATTCCGCCGCGTTCGATGTCCTGGATCGTCGAGAGATACGCCCGTGTCGCTTCACCGGCGGCTTCGGTCGAGCTGACGCTTTCGCCAAGCAGGTCGAGCGTCACCGCGAGGCCGTTCTGCTCGAGCACCTGGGCGGCGGCGATCGCGTCGCCGACGTGCTCGCCGGCCACGAACCGGCGCGCGAAGCTGTCCGGCCGGCGCATGCCGTAGCGTGAGGCTGCGTTCTTGAGGGTGTGGCTGCCCGCCAGGATGGAGAAGAACGCTTTGGGCAGCGCGTCCAACATCAGTGCGTGGTTCCGCGGCGTCGCGTCACGAGGTGTTCGATCGTGCGCGCGTAGTAGCGGAGGGCAAATCGATCGCGGATTCGCAACCGCTGTCGGTCCTGCACGAGCACGCCGCGCTCGGTGAGCTGCTCGACGCCTTCGTCGACCGCCTGCTGTGGCGTCTGCACGGCGAGGTTGGCGCCCTCCGCGCGGAACGAGACGAGGAGCTCGTCGATCCGGGAGGTGAGGCCGGCTCGGGTCATCTGCGGCCGCATGGCCGCGGCGACGAGCGCCGTCGGCAGCACTTTGTAGAGCCGCCCGATGTCGTCCTGAATGCGATGGGCCAGCGCGACGAGATCTCTGCGGGCTTCCGGATCGTAGTCGCCGAGCGCGATCGGTTTGCCGAACGTCACGAACGCGCGCGACTGATATCCGACGGCGTGCCGGACCATCTCGGCGACTTCCTGGCCGAACGGCCGCGTGCGCTTGCGCGTCGCCGCGCGCGAGATGATCCGATCCTCGAGCACGAGATCGTACGCCACCGCCATCGGCACGACGGAGATCTCGTGTCGATCCGCCAGCAGCGCGGCTTGGAGCAGGCCGGTCTTCGGCGACTTCAACTCGCCGCTGTAGCTGCGCCCGCCTTCGGCGTAGTACAGCAGATCGTGAACCTTCAGGATCTCCGCGACGTACGCGCGGAGCGTGACGAGGTACACGGGGTCCTTGCTGTTGCGCCGGATCGGAATCGCGCCCGTGACATGGCGATGGAGCAGGCCGAGCGCGCCGCCGAACAGGTTGATGCCCGCGGCCATCAACGGCGGCCGCACACCGTGATCGTCGAGCACGAGCGGCTCGACGAGGTAATCGAGATGACTCTTGTGATTCGACACGTAGACGACGCGGCCGCGCCGCGTCGCATCGGCCGCGTGCTCGATGCCCTCGGCCACTCGGCGTACTTTTCGCAGGATCGGGTACAGCGGATGCTGCAGCGCGCGGTAGAAGCGGTACCGCTGCGTGGTCCGGAGCTCGACCAGGTACTCTTCGATGCGCTGACGCGCCTCGCCGGCCGGCACCCCCTGCACGCCACGCAGGTACCGTGCGACGTCGTCCCGCGCGAGTACGGCCCGCGTGATGTCGTCGGCTCTCACGGGCTCGAACTATACCAGACAAGGTACGCGGGATTTCCCTTGGTGGAACAGAGGAACGGCACTAGGATTGGCCGCCGAGGAGACTCCCTAGATGGGCAAACTGGACCGTGCGAGCGAGGCCACCAAGGCCGTCAACGACTTCATGGCGCAGCTCACCAGGCGCAGTCCGGACCAGCCGGAATTCCATCAGGCCGTACGGGAAGTCGCCGAATCCCTGATGCCGTTCGTGCTCGAACGTCCCGAGTATCAGAAGGCCCGCATCCTCGATCGGCTCACCGAGCCCGACCGGATCATCATCTTCCGCGTGACGTGGCTCGACGACACGGGCGACGTCCAGATCAACCGCGGCTATCGCGTGCAGTTCAGCAACGCGATCGGTCCCTATAAAGGCGGGCTGCGATTTCATCCGACGGTCAATCTGTCGGTCCTCAAGTTTCTCGGCTTCGAACAAATCCTCAAGAACAGCCTGACGGGCCTGCCGATGGGCGGCGCGAAGGGCGGATCGAATTTCGATCCGAAAGGCAAGTCCGACGCGGAGGTCGAGCGCTTCTGTCAGGCGTTCATGACCGAGCTCTATCGCTACATCGGCGACGACGTCGACGTGCCCGCGGGCGACATCGGCGTGGGCGGGCGCGAGATCGGTTATCTGTTCGGGCAGTACCGCCGGATCACCGGCCGCTTCAACAGCGTGCTGACGGGTAAGGGCCTCGCCTACGGCGGCAGCCTCATCCGGCCGGAGGCGACGGGGTACGGGTGCGTGTACTTCGTCGAGAACATGCTCCGTCACGTCGGCGACGGCTTGCGCGGCAAGACCTGCGTCGTTTCCGGATCCGGCAACGTCGCGACCTACACGGTCGAGAAGGCGACGCAGCTCGGCGGGAAAGTGGTGACGCTCTCCGATTCCGACGGGTTCATTCACGACCCGGCGGGGATCGACGAGGGCAAGCTCGCGTGGGTGAAGGAGCTGAAGGAGATCCGGCGCGGCCGCATCAAGGAGTACGCGGATCACTTCAAGTGCGAGTTCCACCCGGGCAAGCGGCCGTGGGCGGTGCCGTGTCAGGCGGCGTTCCCGAGCGCGCACGAGAACGAGATCGACAAGAGCGACGCGGAGATGCTCGTCAAGAACGGCTGCAAGGTCGTGGGCGAGGGCGCGAACATGCCGACGTCGCTCGAAGCGACGCACATTCTCATCGACGGCGGCGTGGCGTTCGGGCCGGGCAAGGCCGCCAACGCCGGCGGCGTCTCGGTGTCGGGCCTCGAGATCAGCCAGAACGCGCAGCGCCTGGTCTGGAGCCGCGAGGAAGTCGATCACCGCCTTGGCGAGATCATGAAGCGCATCCACGAGCGCTGTGTCGAGTACGGCCGGCGCCCGGACGGCCGGGTCAACTACGTGGACGGCGCCAATCGCGCCGGTTTCGCGAAGGTGGCCGACGCGATGCTGGCCAACGGAGCCATCTGAGCGAGAGCATGACACGCGTGCTCGTCGCTGCGGCGTTCGTGATTTCGACGAGCGCCGTCGCGTCCGTACAGACGCCGCCTCAGGCGCCGCCGCCGCCCGCGGAAGTCACCGTCGCCATCGAAACGGCCCTCGGCACGATCACGATCGCCGTCGATCTCGCGCACGCGCCGATCACGGCCGGCAACTTTCTCAAGTACGTCGACGCCGGCATCTACGACGGCGGCCGTTTCTACCGCGTGACGCGGCCCGACAACTATCCCGGCACCCCGCCCAATCGGCCGCAGATGAACATCATTCAGGGCGGGATCGATCCGTCGACATCCGCGCAACGGCTGCCGCCGATTCCGCTCGAGCGTACGAGCGTCACCGGTCTCAAGCACGTCGCCGGCACGGTGTCGATGGCGCGGGGCACGCCGGACTCGGCGACCACCGAGTTTTTCATTCTGCTCGACGATCAACCCTCGCTCGATTTCGGGGGCAAGCGATTCGACGATGAGCAGGGCGCGGCCGCGTTCGGGCGCGTGCTGTCCGGGCTCGACGTCGTCAAGAAGATCCAGCAGCAAGGCCCGCTGCAGGAACGCAACGTCCAATACCTCGTCACGGCCGTGGAGATCACCCGCATGACGCGGGTGAAGTCGCGATTCGGGAGCCTCCGATGATCCATCCGCGCAGGTTGCTGCTGCTCGTGCCGCTCGCGCTGAGCCTTGCCGCGTGCGGCCAGACGTCCGCGCCGGCGACCTCCAGCACAGCGTCGTCATCCGCGACGCCTGACACGCCGAGCCTCCAGTTCGAGAAGTACGCGCTTGCGAACGGACTCGAAGTGATCGTCTCGGAAGATCATCGGCTGCCGCTCGTCGCCGTCGATCTCTGGTATCACGTCGGACCGGCCAACGAGGCGGCCGGGCGCACGGGCTTCGCGCACCTCTTCGAGCACATGATGTTTCAGGGATCGAAGCACGTGCCCGGCGACTCGCATTTCAGATTGCTCGAGGCGGCCGGCGGCACGAACCTCAACGGCACGACCGATTTCGATCGAACGAACTACTTCGAGACGCTGCCGGCGAATCAGCTCGAGCTCGGTTTGTGGCTCGAGTCCGATCGCATGGGCTACCTCCTCGACGAGCTCGATCAGGCGAAGCTCTCGAATCAGCAGGACGTCGTGCGCAACGAGCGGCGGCAAAGCGTCGAGAACGAGCCGTACGGCGTCGTTGACGAGGCGGTATACCACAACCTGTTTCCGCAAGGTCATCCGTACTACGCGGACGTGATTGGATCGCACGCCGACATCCAGGCCGCGAAGCTCGAGGACGTGAAGGGCTTCTTCAAGCAGTACTACACGCCGAACAACGCGAGCCTCGCGATCGTCGGCGACGTGGACAAGGCGCAGGTCAAGACGCTCGTCGAGAAGTACTTCGGCACGCTCAAGCGCGGGCCGGACGTGCCGAAGGTGACCGTGCAGACGCCGCCGATCACGAGCGAGCGCAAGGTCGTCGTCAAGGACCACGTCCAGCTGCCGCGCGTGTACATGACGTGGCTCACGCCGTCGTACTTCGCGCCCGGCGACGCGGACGCCGACATTGCCGCGGGCATCCTCGGCGGCGGGCACTCGAGCCGGCTGTACAAGGCGCTTGTCTACGACAAGCAGATCGCGCAGGACGTCTCGGCCGCGCAGCAGTCGCTGTCGCTCTCCTCGGTGTTCCGCATCAGCGCGACCGCTCGGCCGGGACACACGGCCGAAGAGCTCACGGCCGCGATCGATGAGCAGCTCAAGGCGCTGACATCATCCGGGCCGGACGCCAAGGAAGTCGAGCGCGCGCGCAACGTGTTCGAAACCAGCCTGCTCAGCGGGCTGCAGGTGCTGGGCGGATTTGGCGGCGTGGCCGACACGCTCAATCTCTACAACCACTACGTGAAGAATCCGGGATACCTCGGCGAGGACCTCACGCGGCATCGCGCGGTGACGGCGGCGAGCGTCAAGACGTTCGTGCAGACGTCGCTCAAGCCGAGCGCGCGGGTGGTCGTCTTTGGCGTGCCCGGCGATCCGGATCTCGGCGCGCAGGTGCCGACGCCGCCGGCGCCGAAAGTCGCGCCGGGCACCGGCGCCGAGGCCGTGAACGCCGACGAAGCGTGGCGGAAGGATCAGCCGAAGCCCGCGGCCCAGCGGCCAATCACGCTGCCCACGCCGCAGTCCTTCCAGCTGCCGAACGGCCTGACCGTACTGCACTACGAGCGGCCCGGGATGCCCGTCGTGGCCGCGAGCCTGGTGATCAGGACCGGCGGCGACAGCAATCCGACAGATCGCGCGGGGCTCGCGAACTTCACGGGCGCGATGCTCGACCAGGGCACCGCATCGCGCGACGCGCTCACGATTGCCGACGACGTCGCCCACCTGGGCGCGTCGCTGTCGACCGCCTCCGCCAAGGACGCCTCGTTCGTCACGGTCCAGTCGCTCCGGAAGAACTTCGGCGCGGCGCTCGATCTGCTGGCTGACGTCGCGCTCCATCCGAGCTTTCCCGACAAGGAGATCGATCGCGAGCGCGCAAGCCGCCTGGGCCAGCTGATCCAGAGCCGGCAGGATCCCAATGCGGTCGCGCAGACGGTCGCGGTGCGGGTGCTCTACGGAGACAACCACCCGTACGGGTACATCGAGCTCGGCACCGAGTCGTCGATTCAAGCCACGAAGCGCGACGATCTGGCGGGCTTCTGGAAGCAGAACTTCGTGCCGAACAACGCGGCGCTCGTCGTCGCCGGGCCGATCAGCCAGGCGGACGTGAAGGCGCTCGCTGAGAAGGCGTTCGGGTCGTGGGCGAAGGGCACGCCCGCGGCGGGCGCGACCGACACGTTCATCTCGGCGCCTGTGCGGCTGGTGCTGGTCGATCGTCCAGGCGCGGAGCAGACGCAGCTGCGCGTGGCCGAGATCGGCGCGCCGCGATCGGTGTCCGACTACGCCGCGCTCAACGTGATGAACTTGATTCTGGGCGGACTCTTCTCGAGCCGTATCAACCTCAACCTGCGCGAGGCCCACGGCTACACGTACGGCGCGTTCTCGCAGTTCATCTTCCGCAAGCACGCCGGGCCGTTCTGGGTCGGGTCGGGCGTGCGGACGAACGTCACCGCGCCGGCGGTCGCCGAGATCATGAAAGAGCTCAAGCGCATGACCGACACGACGGTGACGCCCGACGAGCTGAACATGGGCCGCGACTCGCTGACGCGATCGCTGCCGGCGGATTTCGAGACCAGCGCAAGCGCCGTGGACAGCCTCAGCGGCCTCTACATCTACAATCTCGGGCTCGACTACTACTCGACGTTCCCGGCGGCCGTCTCGACGGTCACGGCCGAGGCGGTGCAAGCCGCCGCGAAGAAGTACCTGCACCCCGACAAGATCATCGTCATCGCGGTCGGCGATCGGAAGAAGATCGAAGCGGACTTGAGAAAGCTGAACCTGGGCGCGGTAGAGATCAGGAGCGTTGACGGAAGCGTCAGGAGATAGGCCCGAGGGCCCAGGCTACAGACGGGTTGCTATCGCAGCTGCGACGGCTTCGAGCAAAGTTCGATCCGCCGCCCCGAACGCCGCCGGCTGATCGCTGTCGATGTCGATCTCGCCGAGTACCTCCGCGCCGCGCATGATCGGCACCACAATCTCTGATTTCGTCTCGAGGCTGCACGCCAGATAACGCGGGTCGCTGTTCACGTCGTCCACGATGATCGTGGTCTTCTGACTGGCGGCGGCGCCGCAGATGCCGCGGTTGAGCGGGATGCGCGTGTGCGGAGACGGCTTGCCGAGAAACGGTCCCAGCACGAGCTCATCGCCGTCCATCAGGTAGATGCCGACCCAGGAGTAGTGCGGAACGGCGGCCTTGAGCGCCGCGACAGCGCGCTCCATCGCGGCCTGTCGATCGGGCGCGGCGGCTACCTGCTTCACGACGTCGTCGGTGAGTTGCGCGACTTGTTGAGTCATCAGTTCGTGTCCCGTGTTTCCGCGAAGATGAGCCCGAGGCCCGCGACGAGCGTCACGAGCATCAAGCCGTTGGAGAGTCCGTGCAGGCGTCCGAACGCGATCTTGCGTGGATCGGTGTCCGGCAGCGCAGCAATGGTGCCTGGCGTCGTTTCGCGGAGTCGATCGATCCGCGGCGCGAGCACGAAGGCCGTCACCAGGCTCAACGCCAGCATGCCGGCGATCGTCCACATGCGCAGCCCGAACCGCCGCGGCCGCGGCCCGAGCGCCGCGCGCGCGCCCAGCACCGCGAGGAGCAGGCCGCCGATCACCCAGGCGGCGTGCTGAAAGCGCGAGAAGACCGCGCCAAACACCGCGCCCGCCAGCGTGCGGCCGCCCGACGGGTCCTGCGCTTCGAGCGTCGCGAAAATCGCGGGCGCGCCGATCGTGCCCAGCGCGGCGAGGCCGCCGACCCAGAGTGCCAGCAGCACCACCGACACGAACCGCAGCACGGACATCAACCGATTATGTCAACGGTGACGGCGGCGGCGCTAGCGCCTCGCTCGCCGGGTACAGTAGACTTTTCGCGCCATCCTAATGTCCGCACCATCGCTCGCTGTTCTCCACAACCTCGCGACGCAGCTCCGGATCGACTCCGTGACCTCGACCTCGGAAGCCGGCTCCGGCCACCCGACGACGTGTCTGTCGGCGGCGGAGATCGTCGCGGCTCTGTTCTTTGCCGAGATGCGGTTCGATCCGAAGGACCCGCAGCACCCCGAAGCGGATCGCTTCGTGCTGTCGAAGGGCCACGGCGCGCCGATTCTCTACGCGGCGTGGGCCGAGGCGGGATTGTTTCCGCGCGCGGATCTGCTCAACCTGCGCAAGATCACGTCCGACCTCGAAGGCCATCCGACGCCGCGCCTGCCGTTCGTCGACGTCGCCACCGGATCGCTCGGCCAGGGACTGGCCGCGGCCGTGGGCATCGCGCTCAACGCGCGGCGGATCAAGTCCGACTACCGCACCTACGTGCTGCTCGGCGACGGCGAGAGCGCTGAAGGCTCCGTCTGGGAAGCGGCGGAAGTCGCGTCCAATCAAAAGCTCGACAATCTCTGCGCGATCACAGACGTCAACGGCCTCGGACAGAGCCGCGCGACGCAGTGGGATCATCATCTGTCGGCGTTCACGTCGCGCTGGAACGCGTTCGGCTGGCACGCCATCGCGGTTGACGGACACGACCTCGCGGCAATCCTCCAGGCGCTCGACGAAGCCCGCAAAACCAAAGGCCGCCCGACGATGATCGTGGCCGGCACGGTCAAGGGCAAGGGCTGCTCGATTTTCGAAGGGAAGGAAGGCTGGCACGGCAAGGCGCTCAAGAAGGGCGCCGAGCTCGACCAGGCGCTGGCGGAACTCAACAGCCAGGTCGTGAAGACGTCCGATCCGAAGCCGGAGATTCCGAGGCCGGCCAGCCGGCGCGTCGAGGGGCCGCTGCCGGCGTTCGAGAAGGTGCTGCCGGCGCCGGCGTACAAGCCGGGCGAGCTGGTGGCGACGCGCGAGGCGTACGGCGCGGCGCTTGCCGCGCTCGGCGCGATCGATCGGCGCATCGTCGCGCTCGACGCTGACGTCGGCAACTCGACGTTCAGCGAGAAGTTCGAGCACGCGCATCAGGATCGGTTCTACGAGGTCTACATCGCCGAGCAGGTGATGATCGGCGCGGCGATGGGGCTGGCCGCGCGCGGCGCGATTCCGTTCCCGTCGACGTTCGCGTGCTTCCTCGAGCGCGCGAGCGACTTCATCCGCATGGCCGGCATCTCGAACCTCGGCATCAAGCTGGCCGGATCGCACGCCGGCGTGTCGATCGGGGAGGACGGGCCGTCGCAGATGGCGCTCGAGGATCTCGCGATGGCGCGCGGCGTGCCGAACTGCACCGTGCTGTACCCGTGCGATGGCATGAGCGCGACGCGGCTCATGGCGATCGCGGCGTCCGTGCCCGGGCCCGTGTACATCCGCACGTCGCGTCCGAAGACGCCGGTCATCTACGACGCGAACGAAACATTCAAGGCAGGCGGCTCGAAGACGCTGCGGCAGA
Source organism: Vicinamibacterales bacterium (assembly GCA_035279905.1). GTDB lineage: Bacteria > Acidobacteriota > Vicinamibacteria > Vicinamibacterales > SCN-69-37 > DATEGZ01. Next base: position 79,726 of record DATEGZ010000257.1, on the reverse strand, counting down.
GCGACAAGGACGTCGCGACGATCGTTGCCGCCGGCGTGACCGTGTTCGAAGCGCTCAAGGCGTACGACACGCTCAAGGCGGCCGGCACCAACATCCGCGTGATCGACGCGTACTCGGTCCAGCCGATCGATCGCGATGGGCTTGTCGCCGCCGGCCGCGCGACGAACGGCCGCATCATCACGGTCGAGGATCACTACGCGCACGGCGGGCTGGGCGATGCCGTGAGCGAGGCGGTCTGGGATCAGGGCTTCCGCGTGAGGCGGCTGGCCGTTCGCGAGATTCCGCGCAGCGGCGCGCCCGACGAGCTGCTCGACCGTTACGGGATCAGCGCACGCGCGATCGCCGCTGCCGTCAAAGAGCTGTAGGAGACGAAATGACGCCGGGAGTAGTTTTTACAATTTCCCGCAGACGTAAAATTGTAAAAACTACTCCCGGCGTCATCCTCTTGCTGCTCGCGTCCGTTTCCCTCCGCAGCGCGAGCGAGCAAACGCCGACCGGCGTGCGCGAGGCCGCATGGGCGCCGGACGGCAAGCACCTCGCCGCGAGCTGGTTCGACGCGATCTGGACCATGACGCCGGACGGCAAGGACGCCAGGCGCGTCGTGACCTCTCCGACTGACCTGACCGTCGAGCGCGACCCCGCGTGGTCGCCCGACGGCCAATCGATCGCCTTCAGCGCCGAGCAGAACGGCCAATTCGACATCTGGATCGCGCCCGCGAAAGGCGGCGCGGCCATTCGCGTCACGTCGATGCCCGGCGACGAGCGGTGGCCGTCGTGGACGCACGACCGGCGAATCGTCTTTTCGCATCGCGAGCCCAAGGGCGCGTGGCAGCTGTTCGTGTACACCCAGGAAGAGCACGCCGGGACGACGACGAAGATCTCACCAGACACCGCCGAAGAGTGGCAGGGCAGCGTCTCGCCAAACGGCAAGCTCATTGCGTACGTCTCGACCCGCGAGCCCGAAGCGGGCAACGAGTCGGACATCTGGGTGCGCGAACTGCCCGCGAGAGACGCGGCCGCGTCGAATCCGCGTTCGGTGCGCGTGACGCGCCTCGCGGGCACGGAAGCGCATCCGGCGTGGGCGCCCGACAACGCGCGGCTCGCGTACGTGACGATGCGCGGAAATCAAAGCGCGGTGTGGGCAACGGCCGTGCCGTCGCTCGACGCGCCGGCGGGCCGCGGCGGAGGACCAGGCGGTCCCGGACGCGGTGGACGCGGAGGCCCGCCGCCCGACGGCGGCGATCCTGCCGCCACCTCGACCGTCGCGGACACGCCGGTCCTGACCTCGCGTCATCCCGGCGTGCCCGCCTGGTCGCCCGACGGACAGACGCTGCTCGTCGCGACGTTCCCGACGGCGGTCGCCGGCTACAACGGCAATCCCGATCGCAACGACGCGGATCCGCCGATGGCGTTCAGCGCCGCGTCCGAGTACGCGCTGTGGCGGCTGGCGGCGCCGCGCGCGGTCGACGAATCAGCGACCGCACTCCAGTTGCCTGCGCCGGCCGCGGCGCGCTGGACGTCCACGTTCGACCAGGTCTGGCAGACGTTGAAGACGATGTACTACGCGACCGGGCCGTCGGCGGCGGCCTGGGATGCGCTCGCGGCGAAGTATCGTCCGCAGGCCGCTCAGGCCAAGGACGCCGCGTCGGCTGAAGCCGTCATCGACAAGATGATCGGGGAGCAGCCGCTCATCAAGCCGGACGTTGAGTCGTCGCGCGCAGTCGTCGCGTCCGGCAGCCCGCTCGCCTCGCAAGCGGGCGCGCTCATGATCGAGAAGGGCGGCAACGTCGTCGACGCCGGCATCGCCGTCGCGTTCGCGCTCGGCGTCGTCGAGCCGGATGCGACGAGCGTCGGCGGCGACGGCCAGGCGATTCTGTTTCTCAAGGGCATGACCGAGCCGGTCGTCATCGAATACAAGGACATGACGCCGGGGCACGCGACGGGCGACAACCCGAAGCTCTTCACGGCGACGGGCGCGCGCACGGCCAATGATGGTCCCACGGTCGCCAACATTCCTGGCGTCGTCGCGGGGCTCGACCTGCTGTATCAGAAGTACGGCAGCAAGAAAGTCGAGTGGGCGGATCTGATCGCGCCGGCGATCAAGCTGGCCGACGAGGGCTTCGTGCTCGACGAGGCGCTGCCGACGTCGATCGCCGAAGGCCGCGCGTCGCTGGCGAAGTATCCCGAATCGGCGAAGCTGTTCCTCCCGGGCGGGAAGGTGCCGAAGCCCGGCGATCGCTTCGTCAACAAGGACTACGCGGAAACGCTGCGGACGATCGCAAAGGAAGGCGCGCAGTCGTTCTACCGCGGATCGCTCGCGCGCAAGATCGCGGACGACATGGCCGCGAACGGCGGCGTGATCACGCTCGAGGACCTCGGGCAGTACCGTGCGATGGAGCGCAAGCCGCTCGCCGGGCATTACCGCGGGCACGCGGTGTACTCGGTGCCGCCGCCGGTCTCGAACGGCGCGCAGATGGTCGAGACGCTGAACATCCTCGACAATTACTTGCCGAAGCCAGGCGCGACCTACACGACCGATCCGGACTACCTGCACTACGCGATCGAAGCGTGGCGCGTGCGCGACGGCGGCGGCCGCATCGCGGATCCGGAGCGCTGGCCTGTCGATCTCGGGAACCACCTCGAGGCGCCGCATGCGCTCGAGCGGTACAAGCTGATCGATCCGAAGAAGGTGTACACGGCGCAGGGCGGGGGACGCGGCGGCGGTGGCACCGCTCTTGTGCCAACTGCATATCAATCCGAAGACGAATCCGGGCCGATCCAGACCGGCACGACCGCGTTCGTCGTCGCGGACGCGGAAGGCAACATGATTGCCTTCACACAGACGCTCTCGACGTGGGGCGGCAACTTCTACGTCTCGAAGGGGCTCGGCTTCCTCTACAACGATCACTTCCGCGGCGGGCGCGGGACGGGATTTGGATCGATGCTGCCGCTGATGCGGTCGAGCTCGACGAGCGTGCCGACGCTGGTGTTCGCGCCCAGCACGACCGATCCGGGACGCTACGGCATTCAGGGCTTCACGCCGCGGCTCGCGGTCGGGTGCGCCGGCAACAACTGGATACCCGCGTCGGTCTACGACGTGATTCTCAACGTCGTCGACGGCAACATGGACGCGCAGCACGCGATCGAGGCGCCGCGGTTCCTCATCGGCGGCGGGCCGGGCGGCGGGTCACGCGTGCAGATCGAGGATCGCTTCTCGCGCGCGATGCTCGCGGACCTCGAGGCGCGCGGCCACACGTTCCAGAAGGTCGGCCGCAAGGGCGAGGTGATGTACGGCTACGCGGCCGCGGCGGTCATCAACGCGGCCAAGGGCACCGTCACCGGCGGCGCCGAACCGCGGCGGTCACACGGAACGGCAACACCTAGATAAACTTAGAACTTGAAACTTAGAACTTAGAACTACAGAGGATCACACGAATTACGCGTGACAATCTGCAGTTCTAAGTTTTGAGTTCTAAGTTCTAAGTTAGGCACTCGTCCTACTTAATGCTCCCGCAGTCGGCCGAGACGAACTTCGACGTGAACGTGCCGTTCATCGTCATCGCGCGGCCGCCCATCGATAGCTTTGTGGCCAGCGTGCCCTTGACGCTCTCGGGGGTCAGGACCTGAATGTGCAGCGTGCCCGTGCCGGTCATCGCCGGGTCCTTCGGGTTCGCGCACGCTTCAGAGACGTCCATCGAGGTCGCGGTCGAGCCCGTCACGGTGCGCTTGCATTCCTGGTTGGGCACTTCATCGAACGCGCCGTTCGCGAGCTTCGCGGCAGTGATGCAGAGCTTTTGCGGCTGCCCCGGGCCCATGCCCTCCATCGTCATCACGGTCTCCCACAGCCCGAGCTTGACGTTGGGTCTGGCTTGAGCCGCGAGCATGGCGACGGGAATGATGGCGGCGAGCGTAGCGAAAAGCATCGAGCGGGTAATCACACGGCGCATGAAGACCTCCAGAAGAAACAAAACGCGCGCATTGTAGTACGAAGTCAGGCGATCGGCGCGATCGGCGGCATCGCGCGCTTGTGGTCGGACGCCCGCTGCAGGCGCTCGATGCGCTCGGCGACGTTGGCCGGCACCGCCTTCGGGCCCTCGGCAAGGTACTTCTCGAGCGCGTCGTACGAGAAGCCCATCTCCGCCTCGTCGGTCTGGCCGACCCAGAGCCCCGCGGTCGGCGGTTTGTCGATCACGCGCGCGGGCACGGCCAGCTCGCGCGCGAGCGAGCGCACCTCGCTCTTGAGCAGCGCGCCAATCGGCAGCAGGTCGACGCCGCCGTCGCCGTACTTCGTGTAGTAGCCGAGCGTGATTTCGCTGCGGTTGCCCGTGCCGGCCACGAGGTAGTTCAACGAGTTCGCCAGAAAGTACAGCGACGTCATGCGAAGCCGCGGCTTCGTGTTCGCTTCCGGCAGCTGCTGCTTGATGTCGACCGTGTCGACGTGCGTCGGCAGTCCCTTCACGGCGTGTTGCAGCGCTTCAGTCAACGCGTCGAAGGCCGGCCCGAGATCCACGCGCGCGAGCGGCAGGTTGAACGCCGACGCCACCAGACGCGCGTCCTCCTCGTCCTGAGGATGGCTGTAGCAGGGCAGCAGCACGCCCAGCACCCGCGACGGCGCCGCGAGCTGGCACAATCGCGCGACCACGGCGGAATCGATGCCCCCGCTCAGGCCAAACACGAAACCGCGCGCGCCGGCGGATTCCGCGCGCTCACGAAGCCAGGCGACAATGCGATCAGCGCGACTCGACATAGGCGTGAATGATATCAATCAGGCCCCAGGGCCGCTCGGTCCGCGTTGCTCGACGAGATTCTCGATCGCTTCCGCGGCGGGAGAGTCCGGCCAGATCGGCAGCGGCGCCGCGGTGTAGTCGGCGTGCGCGAGCGCGTGCTGGAAGTAGACGATCTCACTGGCGGCCAGCGCCATCTGCGCCAGGATCGAGATCAGGATCACCAGCAGCAGCACCGACAGGTACGAGAGCCCGCCAGGACCCATCACCGTCACCACCGCCCAGTTGAGGGCCTTCCACGCGATCAGGCTCATCACGGACAGGCCGAGCGCGGCCACGGCGTGCCTTCGCAAGAAGCGGCCGGAGGCGAGCAGCGCGCCGACCGCGCTGCGCCGATCCTCGACCACGGCGCGGACTCTGGCGAAATCGGCGACGAGATTCACGAGCGCGAACAACACGATGCCGAGAGCAGGGACGCTCGCCGTCGCGCGCGCCACCGTCCAGTAGGCCAGCCCGACGAGGACGTACAGACGCAGGAGCCGGCCGAAGTAGCCGCCACAAGCGCCGAAGAAGGCCGCCGGACCGACGCGCCGGCCGCGGGCCAGGCGATCGAGCACGCCGCCGAAGAGAAAGATGAGGACCAGGACCTGGCCGATCGTCCGCGCGGCGACCGCGCGCGCCATCACGCGCTCGTCCAGGGCGACGCTCTCGCCGGCCAGCGGGCCGCCCAGCGCCAGCACGTCCTCCGCGAAGTCACGGAGTTGGAGATCGATGCCTGGCGTCATCAGGCGGCCCCGGAGCGTCCCAAACCCCGCGACATCGCTGATGGCCCACACCAGCAGCAACGTCATGGTGAAGAGGCCGATCCAGATCGCCGGCGCTCGTAACGCGCGCCGCCAGCCTTCAACGAACGCGCCGAGTACCCCGATCGCGCGGCGGTCGGCTGAAGGAGACGGCGTCATGGGGCGGGTCGGCGCAATGCTAGCATGTTGACGCTGAACGAGGAGTATTCCACTTGCCTATCAGAGTCATTCACATCGGTCTTGGGCCCATCGGTGCCGGGGTCGTGCGTCAGGTCGCCAGTCGCAAAGGGTTTCTCATCGTCGGCGCCGTGGACATCGATCCGGCCAAGGCCGGCAAGGATTTGGGCGAGGTGTGCAGCGTCGGGCGCAAGCTCAACGTGAAGGTCGCCGACGACATCGCGAAAGCCATCAAGGCCTCGCGTCCGGACGTCGCGGTGCTGTGCACGAGCTCGTCGCTCAAGAAAGTCGTCCCCGAGTTCGAGGCCGTGCTGAAGCTGAAAGTGCCGATCGTCTCGACGACCGAAGAGCTCGCGTATCCCGTGAAGAGCAACGCGTCGGCCGCGAAGAAGATCGACGCGCTCGCCAAGCGCAGCCGCGTCGCCGTGCTCGGCACCGGCGTCAACCCCGGCTTCCTCATGGACGCGCTGCCGATCATGCTGACGGGCGTCTGCGAGAGCGTGCAGGCCATCGAAGTAGATCGCGTGCAGGACGCGCGCGTCCGCCGGCTGCCGTTCCAGAAGAAAATCGGCGCGGGCGACACGCGCGAGCAGTTCATGGACCGCGTCAAGGACGGCACCGTCCGCCACGTCGGCCTCGCCGAATCGATCACGATGATCGCCGACGCGATGGGCTGGAAGCTCGACCGCGTGACCGACGACATCCAGCCGAAGATCGCCGAGAAGCGCGTGACGAGCGAGTTCCTCACCGTCGAAGCCGGCCAGGTCGCCGGCTTGATCCAGGACGGCGTCGGCTACCGGAAAGGCCAGCCGATCATCAAGCTGCACATGGAGGCGTACCTCGGCGCGCCGGAGTCGTACGACGCCGTGCGCATCGCCGGCAAGCCGCCGCTTTCGATGAAGCTCGCCGGCGGCGTTCACGGCGACATCGCGACGACGTCGATCACCGTCAATTCGATTCCGAAAGTGCTCGCCGCACCGCCGGGGCTTCGCACCATGCGGGACGTGGCGCTGCCGTCGTTCTTTGGAGGAAAGGCGCTCTAGTCCGTTCGCAGCGCCGTGAGCGGATCGACCGACGAGGCGCGCATCGCCGGGACCAGGCTGGCGACGGCGCCCGCGGCCAGCAGCGTGATCGCGGTCGTGACGAACACGACCGGATCGGTCGCCGACACGTTCTGCAGCAGCGCGCGCATGAACGTGGCAAGGTACCAGCCGGGCACGAGGCCGATCGCGACGCCGAGCGCGACGCGCCAGCAGCCCTGCCACAGCACCATGCCCAGCACACCGCGCCGGTGGGCGCCGAGCGCCATGCGAACGGCGATCTCGTGGGTCCGCCGCCGGACGGTGAACGCCATCACGCCGTAGAGCCCGGCCGCGGCGAGGATCAGCGCCGCCGCGCCGAACGCGAGAAAGATCCCGCCGAACAGCCGCGACGCCCAGCTCTGCCGCCACAACTCGGCCGAGAGCGAGTTGGGCGAGTTCACCGACGCCTCCGGATTCACGGCCACCAGCGCCGCGCGCACGGCCAACGTCAACGTCACCGGATCGGCGTTGGTGCGCGCCAGGATCGTGAACGATCGCTGCGGAAGCTGGGCGTACGGTACATACACCGTTTCCACGATCTGGTCCGCACGCTGCGCGACGACGACGCTCGAGACGACGCCGACGATTGTGAGCCACGGCGACTTCTCGCCGCTGAACTTGATTCGACGCCCGATCGCTGCGCCGCCGGCCAGGTGCCGCGCCGCGAACGCCTCGTCGACCACCGCGACGGCATCCGCTCCCGCGTTGTCCGCGCGCCCGAACAGCCGGCCTTGTCGCAGCGTGATGTCGAGCGTGTCGAAGTATCCGGCCGTCGCCGCGATCTGCTGCGCTCGCGGCTGCGCATCGGCCGACGCGTACGTCTGGCCCTCGAGGCCGAACGACGGCGTCCCGCCGGTCCCAGGCGTCGCGGTGGCGAGCGCGACGTATCGCACGCCCGGAAGCCGCGCGAGCCCCTCCTCGAGCTGGTCCGCCGCGCGCACCACGGCCGGCATGTCCGGATGGGTGCGCGACTCGAAATACGTGTTCCCGAAGAACACGTCGCGCGTCGCGAACGGGTAGTCGAGCCGGCTGTTCAGCAGGATGCTGCGAATCGTGAGGCCGGACACCACCAGCAGCGTGCATGACACGGCCACCTCGACGACGACCAGCCAGCGTCCGAAGCGGCCCATCCGCAAGCTGGTCGTGCCGCGCGTGTCGTCTTTGAGAATGGCGTTGGTATCGGATCGCGCGACGCCAAGGCCGGGACCGACGCTCGAGATGATCGCGGCTGCGGCGGTAATCGCCGTGACGAACACGAGTACCGTCGGATCGAGCTTGACGTCGATGAAGAACGGCGGCTGCGTGTCGACGATCGCGCGCATGAAGTAGATCACGGCGGCTTGCGCGATGGCCAGGCCGCCCGCCGCGCCGATGACCGCCAGGACGACACCCTCCGCGAGCGATTGCCGGACGACGCGCCACTTGCCCGATCCGAGTGCCGTGCGGACGGCAAACTCTTTCGCGCGTTCGGCGGCGCGCGCCACCTGCAGGTTCGTGACGTTCACGCACGCGATCAGCATCACCCCGAGGACGGCCGTCATCATCGCGTAGAACGTCGTGCGGATCCGCGTCGGGATCATCGTGTCGATGAGCCGCGCGACGTTGACGATGACGTCCTTGTTCTCCGGATACGTCGTCGCGAGCTGCCGCCCGATGCCGGCCATTTCCGCTCGAGCGGCTTCCTGAGTCACGCCCGGGCGAAGCCGGCCGATCACGCGCAGCCGCGATCCGCCGCCGCGTTGAACGGGCGGCGTCGCGTCCGCCGGCAGCCACATTTGCGCCGCTTCGGGAAAGCCGAATTTCTCCGGCAGGACGCCGACGATGATGGTCGGCGTGCCGTTGACGCGAATCGTCGTGCCGCTCACCGCGGGATTGGCGGCGAAGCGCGTCTGCCAAAGTTGGTAGCCGATGAGCGCCACCTGTTGTGCCCCCGGCGCCGCATCCGCGTCGGACAAATCCCGCCCGACAATCGGACGCACGCGAAGCACGCTGAGCGTGTTGGGCGTCATGCGCAGGCCGCGCACGCGCTCCGGGTAGCCCTCGTCGGTCGACATGATCACGTTGGCATCGCCGTAGCCCGCGAGCGATTCGAAGCTCTTCTGCTGGCGGCGCCAGTCCGCCAGGTCGTCGAGCGGCGCGCCGTCGATGCGCGCCGGCTCCTTCACTGTCGCCCGCGAGACGAGCTGGATACGGTCGCTTTCCTCGAACGGCAGGCCGCGCAGAATCACGCCCTGCACGATCGAGAACATCGTCGTCGTGAGGCCGATGCCGAGCGAAAACGCGACGATCGCGATGAGCGACGTGCCCGGCCGCTTGAGCAGCATGCGCACGCCGTACCGGAGATCGGACAGGAACTCGCCCATGGGGTACCGCTATTACGCAGCGACCTGCTCAACGGTTAACTGGTGTCGTACGACGCGTACGTCAGGTCCGAGGAACCTGCATCTTTGTCAGCTTCGTTGAGTAAACCCAAAAGAATGTTGGCCCGCGATAGCGCGCTCCAGGCACCTGACGTACTTGTCGTACCGGTCGTACCTGAAGAACTACAGCTTCTTGAAGTGATCGACGAGCGCGGCGAGGAGACCGTCCACCGTGTACGTGAGCGGCACGAGCGTGGTGCGGATGCCCAGCTCCGTCGCGGCCGCGGCCGTGACCGGGCCAATCGCTGCGACCGTGGTCGTGTTGAGCAGATCGGCGGCTTGATCCTGGCCGAAGAGCGATGCGAACACGCCCACCGCCGTCGGATTGGTGAACGTGACCGCGTCGATCTTGCCCTCGAGCAGCATCCCGTACAGGCCCTGGATGACTGGCGAGTCGGCGGACTCGGGCGCCGTGCGGTACGCGACGAGATCAGTGACGCTCGCCCCGCGCCGCCCCAGATCGTCAGCCAGCACGTCGCGCAGATGATCGGGGCGGACGATGAGGACGCGCTGATCGGCCAGCGGGCCCTTGGCACCGAGCGCTTCGCCGATGGCCTCGACGCGGAACTCCGGCAGGGTGACGTCCGGCCGGATGCCGTTGGCGCCGAGCCACTCGGCCGTGGACGCGCCGATCGCGCAGACCGAGACGCGGCCGAGCGCGCGCAAATCGCGCGGCCCGCGCCGCAGCGCCGCGAAAAAGCGCGCGACGGCGTTCGCCGATTCGAAGATCACCCAGTCGTAGCCGTCGACCGACGCCGCTGCCCGGTCGACCGACTCCGGATCCTCCGGCGGCGCGATCCGGAACGTCGGCGCTTCGATCGCCTGGGCCCCGAGATTCTCCAGGCCCTCGACCAGATCGCGCGCCTGCTCCCGCGATCGCGTGACGACGATCCTCCGCCCGAAGAGCGGGCGCTCGTCGAACCACCGGAGGTGATCGCGCAGCACCGTCACCTCGCCGACGACGAGAATCGCGGGCTCGGCGGCCGTGGTCGCCGTTGACGCCTCGAGCAGCTCTTCGATCGTGCCCGAGACCGTCCGCTGCGCGGGTTGCGTGCCGCGATAGATCAGCGCGGCCGACGTGTCGATCGGCGCGCCGTTGTCCACGAGCGACTGCAGAATCGACGGCACCATGCGCCCGCCCGCGTAGCAGACGAGCGTGCCGTCGAGCTTCGCGACCGCGCCCCAGTCCACGTCGGGCGCCGAATCGGCCTCCGCTTCCTGGCCGCGCAGGAGCACCAGCGCGTCGCCCGCGCCCGGGTACGTCACCGGCACGCCCGCGTAGGCCGTCGCGCCAATCGCCGCCGGGATGCCCGGCACGACTTCGAACGGCACGCCTTGTTCGTGGAGGAAGAGCGCCTCTTTGGCGCCGCTGTCGAAGACGAACGCGTCGCCCCACTTGAGCCGCGCGACGGTGTGTCCGTCGCGGGCCTTTTCCGCCAGCAGCATCGAGATCGCGTCCTGCGCGACCTCGCGCTCGGCCGGCGCGCCCGCGGCAATCCGCTCCGCGTCGGGCCGCGCCCAGCGGAGCATCGTCTCGACCGCGCGGTCGTAGACGACGACGTCCGCGTCGGCGAGCAGCTTCAGGCCGCGCGCGCTGATGAGGCCGGGGTCGCCTGGACCGGCGCCGATGATGAAGACGCGTCCGGTCGGGGTCACCGATTGGCCGCCGGGGCGTAGTATCCGCTGCGCGTGCGCGCGTTGACGTCGGGCTTGGTCACGCGCACCGCGACCTTGCGCCACGTGCCGTCGTGCTTCTTGTTCTTCGACACGTAGCCGATCACGTACTGGTTGGAGAGCTCGTCCGCGATCTTCACGTAGACGGCGGCCAGCTGCGTCAGATCCTCGACGAAGAACGCCCAGCCGCCCGTGCCCGTCGCGAGCGAGCGCATCACGAAGTCGCCCTCGCTGTAGCCGTGACGCGGCGACATCTCTTCCTTCGACCGCAGGCCGATCGCGTAGATCACGGCCTCCGCGCGCTTCGACTCGTCGAGCACATCGTCGTAGTTCTTGAGACTCGCGGTGTCTTCGCCGTCGGACAGGACGACCACGGCCTGACGCCGCACCTGGTCGCCCCAGGCGGCGCGCTGGCGGCCGAGATCCCGCAGCGCGATGTAGACCGCGTCGTAGAGCGACGTCGAGCCGCCCGCCGCCGTCTGGCGGATCGCTTTCTCGAGCGCGACGTGGTCCGCCGTGAAGTCCTGCAGGATGCGCTCGTGGTTGTCGAAGTCGATGACCTCGGCCAGATCGCGCGGGCCGAGCCGCCGGGCGAAGCCGATCGCGGCTTCCTGCGCCACGGCGAGCTTGGTGTCCATGCTCGTGCTCGAGTCGAGCAGGATCGAGAGCGCGATGGGCTGGCGCTCCGCCGAGAAGAGCGTGACGTCCTGCAGCACGCCGTCCTCGAAGATCTGGAAGTCGTCCTTGCCCAGCCCGCTCACGAAGTGCTGCGCGGCGTCGATCGCGGTGACGTTGAGCTGCACCGTGTCCGTGCCGCCGCGGAAGACCTCCTGGCGCGCGGCTTGTCCCGTGGCGGCAAAGAGCACCGCCAGGACCGCGGCAATCGCGAGCGGAACGCGCCGCACTAGGAACCCCAATGCGGCGCGAAGAGGCGCACGTCTTTCCGCGTGACGTCCACCTCGAGCTTCGACGCCGGAATCAGCGACTCCGGATGGCTGTAGCCCAGATCGAGCTGGCTGGTCAGCATCGTGGCGGCCCACGCGAGGCCCTGCGGAATCGCCATGCGCGTGAGCACGGCCTTGCTGCCGCCGCCGCTGGCCACGGCCACGTCGGTGAGCACCATGGCGCGCTCGCGGGCTTCGGGCGTCGTCGGATTGACGTGCCTTTCCTGCAGCACCACGGTCCAGAGCATCGACCTGGCGTTTTTGAGCGCGGTAGTCACCGACTCGTGCGAGTCGTTGCTGAACTCCGTGCCGTCCTCGATGTCGAACGCGACGATGAGCCGCCGCATGGCTTCCTTCTTGGTGAGGATCTTCGCCGCGTCCGTGATGCCCTGCAGCACGTACGCCCCCGACCCTTTCCGCGCGAAGATCCGCTCGACGGCGCGGTTGAGTGATGCGGCGCTCGAGCTGGCCGGCACCGCCACCGTCGGCCGATCGCCGATGGTCATCAGCGTGATCTCGTTCTGCGGATTCGCCGCGAGGATCTGCTTGATGAAGGCCGAGACGCCCTGACGGATCTCGTTGATGGAAAGCTCGGCGATCTCGCTGTCGTCGACGAGCAGCACCACCGACATCGGGTCTGCCGCAGGTTGGACGCGGAGCACCTCGCGCGAGACGCCGTCTTCGCGCACCTTGAAGTCGGTCACCGCGAGATCCTTCACCGGGGCATCGTCCTTGCCGGTCACCGTGACGAGGATGCGTTTCTCGCGCGTCTCGCGCTGTGCGGTGAGCGCAGTCGCGGCGCAGAGCGACAGCGCGACGACGGCGACGACGAGCGGTTGCCTGCGTGAAGTCATGTTGACGCCCCCGTCCGCAGTATATCGAGTCCGCGTTCGCCGGGCGCGGGCCAGCACCCCTGAGGGAGTACGATAGAATCTCCGGTTGAACCGGGGCCGTGGAGCCGCACCGGTATGGCGAAGGACGACCGAAAGCACTGGCTATTGAGATCGCTGGGTTTTTTCCAGCAATCCGCGACCAGCGCCGGTCCGGCGGCCGCAGCCGCCTACACGCTGGTGGGTGCCATCGTGATGCTGGGGGGCGGGGGATACCTGCTCGACCGGTGGCTGAACACGGCGCCGTGGGGCGTCTTCGTCGGGTTGCTGCTGGGCATCGCGGTAGGCTTCTACGAGCTGGTCAAATCGACATGGCAACGTCCGTCAGCGTAATCGGGTGGATGACCGGCGCGTGTGTGGCCGTGGGCGCCGCGTTGTCGCTCGTGCCCGGATGGACGCGCGCTGACGTCGCCGTTGGCGTGGCGGGGCCGCTGGTCGCCGCGAGCGTCACGTGGTGGTTGATCGATCGGACATGGCGCGCGAATCCGGCCGGGCTGTCAGGTGTGATGATGTCAGCTTTCGCCGTCAAGCTCGTGTTCTTCGGCGTCTACGTGGCGATCGCCTTGCGCGCGCTGCAGGTCGCGGCCGTGCCGTTCATCGCCAGCTTCACGCTGTGTTTCGTCGGCTTGTACGTCGCTGAAGCGGTTCTGCTGCACAAACTCTCCAGCCGCACCCGCGTCGCATCCTAAACTTTCATCGATGAACCCCGCAGTCGCCCAGGAGATCGCCACGGGCTCGCAGGAAGCCCACGCCGCCGCCGGCCAGTTCGACGCCGGCGAGGTGATCATCGGCCACGTCTCGAACAGCAGCCACGATCACGCGCTGATTCACCTGCCGACGATCGGCGGCGTCGATCTGTCGGTGACCAAGCACGTGTTCATGCTGTGGCTGGTCGCGGCGCTCGTGTTCGTGATCGTGACGGTGCTCGTGCGCCGGTCGGTCCGGAGCAATCGTCTGGTGCCGACGCGCCCGATGAACATGCTCGAAATCGTCGTCGAGTTCATTCGCGACCTCGTCGTGCTGCCCAACATCGGCAAGAAGTGGGCGGACACGTGGACGCCGCTGATTCTCACGTTCTTCGTCTTCATCCTCGGCGCGAATCTCATCGGGTTGATTCCCATCTTCGACGCGCTCGGCTTGCTCGATCACTACGTGCTGCACACCGCCGAGGGATCGTTCATCAGCCGTCTGGTGCACGGCAGCTCGACGGCGACCGGCAACTACAACGTCACCGCGGGACTGGCCGTCATTTCGTTCGGAGCGATCATTGCCGCCGGCACCAAAGCGCACGGGTTCATCCAGCACTGGAAGAACCTGGTGCCGCCGGGGCAGCATTGGTCGCTCTATTTCCTGCTGGTTCCCATGGAACTGATCAGCACGCTGGTCCGGCCGTTCGCGCTCACGATGCGACTGGCCGCCAACATGACCGGCGGCCACATCGCGATTCTCGCGATCCTCTCGTTCGTGTTCATCTTTACGGGCATGGCGGGCGCCGCGACGGGCGTCGGCACCGGATTGGCGTTCTCGGTGCCGCTGTCGGCGCTGCTCTCGGTCCTCGAGATCATCGTCATCCTCGTGCAGGCGTACGTCTTCACGTTGCTGTCGGCCGTGTTCATCGGCATGGCCATTCACGCACATCACTAAGTCGGGTACTCGATTCGCGATAAGGAGCAGATGGTATGGAAGCGGCAAAAGGTCTACTGCAGTGGGCGTATGCGGGCGCTGGCATCGGGCTGGGGCTCGTCGTGATTGGAGCCGGCCTCGGTATCGGCCGTCTGGCGCAGGGCGTCGCGGAAGGCGTCGCACGGCAGCCGAGTGCGGCGGCGCAGATCTCGGGCGCGACGAACCTGCCGCTGTTCCTGCTCGAAGGCGTCGCCATTCTCGGCGAGGTCTTCTGTCTCCTGATCGTGCTGATGAAGTAGTCGGCGGACGGGCCGGCGCCGCGTGAGTGGCGCCGGCGGCCGAAAGGACAGAGATAGAGATATGGACAATCCGCTCGTCCAGCCCGATCCGGGGCTGTTCATCTGGACGATCCTGACGTTCCTCGTCCTGCTGGGGCTCCTCGCGAAGTTCGCGTGGAAGCCGCTGCTCGCTGCGCTCGACGCGCGGCAGCAGATGATCGCGAAAGCCGTCGACGACGCGAAGAAGGCGCGCGAGGAAATCGAGCGCGTGAAGCAGGAGTCCGCCCAGGTGCTGACCAAGGCGCGGGTGGACGCCGAAGCGATCCTCACGCGCGCGCACAGCGACGCGAGCGCCTTGGGCGAGGAAATGCGCCAGAAGGCGGTCGCTGAGGGCCAGGGGATCGTCGAACGCGCGCAGAAACAGATCGAGCTCGAGAAGAACCGGGCGATCAAGGACATCCGCCGCGAGACGGTCGATCTCTCGCTCGCGATTGCGACCAAGCTGCTGAACCGCAACATCACCACAGACGACAACCTCAAGTTGATCGACGAGACGATCAAGCAGATTCAGCCGTCGGAATAGCCGGTCCGCGGGAGGCGGGATTCGAATGATGCGCCGGCCGAGCTGGGGCATCGACGCCGCCCTGGTGCTGATGGTCGTGATCTGGGGCACGAACTACAGCGTGATCAAACGCTGTTTCGCCGAGATCCCGCCCCAGCCGTTCAACGCGCTGCGGCTCGTCATCGCCGCATCGACGTTCTACCTCGCGATCCGCGCCGCGCGCCAGGCGCGCGAGTCCGGCGGGCGGCTGTCGTCGGTCTTTTCCACGGCCGCGCCGCTCACGAGGCGCGATCGCGTTGACCTTCTCTGGCTCGGCCTGGTCGGCCACCTCGCGTATCAAACGTGCTTTGCCGGCGGTGTGGCGGCGACGAGCGTCTCGAACGCCGCGCTCATCATCGGGTCGACGCCCGTCGCGATTGCCACGACCTCCGCGCTCCTCGGCAAGGAGCGTATTCCGCGCATTCACTGGCTTGGCCTCGCCGTCGCGCTCACCGGCATCTACTTCGTGGTGGGGCGTGGGGCGTCCTTTGGCGGCGCGAACTGGACGGGCGACGCGCTCGTGATGGTGTCCGTGGCGTGTTGGGTCGCCTACACGCTGGGCGCGTCGCGGCTCATCGCGCGCCACTCTCCGCTCTACGTGACGGGCATGACGATGATCATCGGCGCGATTCCGTACGCGTTGATCGTGCTGCCGCAGTTCTTCCGGATGGACTGGGCCCGCGTGAGCGCCTGGACGTGGGGCGCGCTCGTCCTCTCGGCCTGGCTCGCGCTGTGCCTGTCGTACTTGATCTGGTACACAGGCGTGCAGCGGCTGGGCCCGGCCCGGACGTCGATCTACTCGAACGCGATCCCCATCGTCGCGCTCGTGACGGCAGCGGTGTGGCTGCACGAGCCGATCACGGCGACCAAGGCAATTGGCGCGGCCGCGGTGCTGACGGGGCTGTTTCTGACGCGTTTGGCGCGGGCGGCCGTGGCTTTGCCGATCCAGAAGTAAGAACGGTCGTTGACCGATCCCGCGACCCGCGCGAGTTGCCGAGGCACGGCCTCCCGCGGGCTTAGTCGAGAGCACGCAAGGGGCACATTGGGACCCGGTCGTACAATGACGGGAGTGAAGTCGCACTACTACAGTCAGCACGCGGTGGGGCTGCGGGCCGACCTGGGCCGCGCGATCACGCGCGAGCAGATGCGGGTGTTTCACGGCAAGGCGCCCGCGCGGCACTTCGTGGTCGCGATCCGGCAGTTCGCGATCCTGGGCCTCTGCACCTGGGGCCTGATCCGATTCGAGAACCCGGTGATCTGGATCCCGCTGGCCCTCGTGCAGGGCTTCACGATCTTCAACTTCACGGTGCTGCTCCACGAGGTGCTGCACCACAACGTGTTCGAGCGCCGGCACGCCGGCGTCGAGCGGTTCCTCGCGCTCGCCTACGCGATTCCGAGCGGGATCTCCGCGAGCCAGTTCACGCGGTGGCATCTGGATCACCACGCCGAGCTCGGGTCGCCGGAAGACGACCCGAAGCGCCACTACCTGTCTCCGAAGATCAACGCGCGCTGGTACAAGCTGCTGTACGCGACGCCCGCGCTGTTTCCGATCTACTTCCGCGCCGCGCGGAAGGAGACCGTGAGTTACCCGGCGGAGCTCCAGCGGACGATCGGCTGGGAGCGGCGGGCCGCGATCCTCTTTCATCTCGGCGCGCTCGCGTTGATCTGGTGGGCGTTCGGGTCCGGTGCGGCGCTGCGCGCGAGCGTGATCCCGGTGTTCTTCGTCTTTCCGATCGCGTTCACGCTGAACCGCCTCGGCCAGCACTACGACATCGATCCGACCGACCCCGCGAAGTGGGGCACGCTGATGCGCGGCAACTGGTTCTGGGATTTCGCGTTCATCAACTCGAACTACCACCTCGAGCACCACTACTTCCCGGGCGTGCCGTTCTACCACCTGCCCGCGCTCCAACGCGCGCTCCGGCCGTTCTACGCCGAACGCAAGATGCAGTGGCAGAACTATCGCGGGCTGCTGTACGGGTGGCTCGTGCAGAACAAGATGCCGCACACGGATTGGTCACTGCCGGGGTAGACCGGGATGCGGCGATCTGGTTCGCGGCCAGGACGACGCCGATAGACGAGATATGAAGTCTGTGTGGGTCGACGTAAAGCGGGCGGCGCGGACCACCGCAGCCGCCCCAGGACAATTCGCCGCACCCGTTCTGGCGCTCGGCCTCGGTCTCGCCGCAGCCGTTACCCTCTACACCGCCTTCAGAGCCGTGGCCGACGATGTGGCGCCCGTTCCTGAGCCGGAGCGAGTGGCCCGTCTGTACGCCGTTGACCGATCCGCGCCCATGGGCCGTCGTCCGTTCCGGCCGGCCGAGATCCAGGGCGTCATCGATCGCGCGGCTGGGCAACTGGTCGTCACGAGGAGCACACGGCGGCCTGCTCCCGTCGACATCAACGGCTGTGTCGCCGAGGCGAGATCCTCGACCGTGCGTTGGGTCTCGCCGAACTTCAGTGACGTCATCAGGGTGGCGCCGCAGCTCGGCCGCGCCCTGACGCGAGATTCGCACGGGTCTGAGGCGCTGTTGAGCGCTGCGTTCTGGCGCACCGCCTGCGCCGCTGACACCGCGATCATCGGCCGACCGATCCGAGTCGAGGGCGACGCGTACGATGTTGTGGGCGTCATGCCTGATGGCTTCTGGTTCGGCGACCGCGATACGGACGTGTGGGTACGCGCTCCACAGACCGCGACCGGCGCGGGCGTCGACCTGTTCGGCAGATTGGACGGGCCCGAGACGTGGGTCCGCGTGAGCGCGCGCTTTGCCGAGGGGCCGGTGGAGCAGCGCGTGGTCGCGGTGCCGCTGACAGATCCATCCGTCCGCCGAGGCGCGCAAGCGGTCATCGGATTACTCGGACCGGCGCTGCTCGTCCTCCTCGTCGCGTGCGGCAACGCGTCAGCCGTGCTGGTCGCAGGCGCGCTCCGTCGCGAACGCGAGCTCGCGATCCGGGTGAGCCTCGGCGCTGGGCCATGGCGGATGGCTCGCGAGGCCGTTATCGAATCCGCGCTGGTGGCCGTCTCCGCGGGCGCCCTGGCGCTGCCGCTGTCGTTTGCTGGTGTGCGAATTCTCAGGGCGATGATCGTGCCGCTGAGCGCGGGAACGGCGGCTTCGATCGTGCTCGAGACGGGAGCCATCGCATTTGGCCTCGCCACGGTTGCGGTGTCGGTGGCGCTGACGGGACTCGTTCCAGCGATTCTCGCCGCGCGCACAGATCTCGCGCCGATTCTGCCAGCGGCACGGA
Organism: Vicinamibacterales bacterium; assembly: GCA_035279905.1. Classification (GTDB taxonomy): domain Bacteria; phylum Acidobacteriota; class Vicinamibacteria; order Vicinamibacterales; family SCN-69-37; genus DATEGZ01. The sequence continues at coordinate 61,264 of DATEGZ010000257.1, read as the reverse complement.
ACCGGACAATCTGGCGTCCCGGCGCGTACGGCGTGGCCGACCTGCTCGTGCTCATCCAGGTGGCGCTCTCCGTCGTGCTCGTCGTGGTCACTTTGCTCTTTCATTCGGTGATCGAGGAGGTCGCCGGCACCGCGCCGCACGGTTCGCTCGAGCAGATCGGTGTGGTGCGCCTCGTGTCCGCCGCCGGGGCGGCCGTCGAGACCAGCACGGCTGCCCGCGCGCGCGACGCCATTCGGGACCTTCCGGGCGTCAGTACCGCGGCGTTGAGCGACACGCGTCCGCTGCCGGCCGCCCCGACCGCCATCGTCACGACCGACGCCGCAGATGGCTCGGACAGCTGTCACGCAGTGGTGCGGGCCGTCACGCCCGAATACTTCTCGGTGCTCGGACTGAACGTCGAGAGCGGTTTCGGAGCGATTGTTGACCGAGATACTGCGGTCGCGAGTGCGACGCTCTCGCGAAAGTGCTGGAACACCGGCGCCGTCGGCCGGCAGGTCTCGGTCAAGCGCGGCCCGTCCGCCTATCGATTCGAGATCGCGGGCGTCGTGTCAGACGTCGGCCGGAGCGGGAAGATCGCCAGTCTGCAAGCCGCGGACCTCTATGTTCCAGCACTCGAGCGCACGCTGGGCGAGAGTGCCTATCTCGTGTTTCGCCGCCAGCCCGGGCTTGCGCCGACGGACGTCGAGGTTCGTCGGGCTGTCGATCAGGCGAGCGCTGGCGCGTTGAGCGTGGACGAGAACTCGACTCTGGCGGACATCGTTGGCCGACAGCGTGAAGGGGCCGGGACCCTTGTCGCGCTGTTCGGCGCGCTCGCCACTGTGTCGCTCATTCTTGTGACGACGGGGATCTATGCGTCGATGAGTCAATCGATCGCGCGCCGGCGGCGAAGCTTCGCGATTCGCCTCGCCCTCGGTGCGAGTCCCTCGTCGATGGCCTGGCTGGCGATCGTCCGGGATACCGTGCTCGTGACGGCGGGAGCCGGAGCCGGCGTGATCGTGACGCTGGCGATCACCAAGGCCGTCTGGCCCGAGGCGTTTCTCGTGGCCGGCACCGACTGGCGATTCTGGCTCGAGGCGTCCAGCGCGATCGCTGTCGTCGGCGTGTCAGCGTCGATCGGCCCCGTGTGGCGCGCGATTCATCTCGATCCGATGTCGATCCTGCAGCGAACCGACTCGTAGCGAGAGCCGCGGGTTCAACGGATCGCTTCGAGCGTGCCAAGGGGTCGGGTCTGGCTGACGCCATCAAGACCCGCGACCCCAACTCATTCGTAACGTAACGTCTTGAGAAAAGCGTCGACGCTGTCGTTCCACTTGGCGACGGTCTTTTCAGGTCCGACCAACTTGACGAAGTACGGCCCGCCCGGCGTGTCGATGTAGCCGGCGCGCTGGCGGAAGTTCGGCTTGTTGAAGTGTTCGGTCGAGCCCGGGCTGACTTCGGCGACGTACGTGCCGGCGACGTCGACCATCGAGATCTTGAGGCCGTGCGACGTGAGCGACGACGTTTTGGCGACGTCCTTCGACGCCCGACCGTCCGGCTGTGACATCTGGCCGATCCAGCGATCGATGTTCGCCTGCACGTTGCCGCCTTGCGTGGCGCCGAAGAAGAAGATCGTGAGCGTCGCGTCTTCGGCGTCGCCGGCCACTTTCGGCAACGCGAACTCGGCGACCCGCATGGACGAGGACGGCGCTTTCGAGACCCACTGCGGCGGCGCGTCGAACTTGAGCGCGGCGAGCGGCCCGGCGAGGACGAACGCGAGCGTGGCGGCAAGCATCAGGCGCATGCCGTCATTCTACGCGCAGGTATACGATCCCGGCATCGGAAGCGAGGAGGGTCGATGCCGCGCGAGGACTTTGCCGGGGCCCGGAAGACGAACGAATCGCTGCTCGCGCCGCTCGAGCGCCGCCTGGCGCCGTGGGTGCTGCCGCGCATCCCGAGCTGGATCGAGACGCACCACCTGACGCTGCTCACGATCGTCTGGTGCGCCGGCATCCTCTGGTTCAGCGCGAAAGCCGCCGCCGATCTCCGCTGGCTGTGGCTGGTGTCACTCATGATCGTGCTGCAGTGGGCGACCGATCACTTCGACGGCAAAGTGGGGAAGTTCCGGAACACCGGCCTCGTGAAGTGGGGTTTCTACATGGACCACTTCCTCGACTACGTGTTCCTCTGCGTCGTGGTCGCCGGCTACGCGTGGATCCTGCCCGATCGATCGTCCTTCGACCTGTTTTGCCTGCTCGCGGTCTTCGCCGGCTTCATGGCGCACTCGTTTCTCTCGATGTCGGTCAACCAGACGCTGCAGATCAGCTACGTCAAGCTCGGCCCGACGGAGTTCCGGCTCGCGCTCGTGATCGTCAACGCGCTCGTGATTCGATTCGGCACGACGACGATGGCGCACGCGCTGCCGTACGTCGCGGCCGGCGGCGGGGTCGCGCTGGCGGTGCTCGTCTATGTCACGCAGCGGCGAATCTGGGCGATGGATCTCGAGACCAGAACACCGGCGGCCCGATGAGCGGCTCGCGCACCGCTACCTGGGCTTGCCGAGAAGAAAGCTGCCGATCGGATTGCCCAGCGGAAAGGCGTTCACCATGCCGAGTCCGCCCTGCGTGACAAACGCCTGAACCATCGGATTGCCCTTGGCATCGCCGAGCGCCAGTTGGCCGCCGTCGGCAACGCCGAGGCTGAGCTGGGCGCCACTCGAGAGCCCCAGGATGGGTCGGCGGTCAGTGACCGCGAACGTCGCGAGACCGTTGGTGTTGCCGCCCCATCGCAGCGTGACGACGGGCTCTTTCGTCACCCCGACGCCCATCACGGCCTCGCTCGTGTCGTCCGGAGACATGGTCTTCAGGAGCGTGCGGCCGTCGGGCCGGACGCTCATCACCGCCGCGGGCTTGCCGGACTCGGTGTTCAAGCCGATCCCACGCAGCCCGTCCGGCGTCTGCACGACTTCGAACACGACTCGGTCCGCGTCGTCCACGACCTGGAAGCGCGCGGGTGAGGGCGTCTGCGCTGACAGCGACCAGCCGCCGATGGCGATCAGGCCGATGGCCACGGCGCACGTCAAGCGCGGTGCGTGACTCCCGTGCTCCTGAACGCGCTGCTGCTCGATGACGGACGCCGTCCGATCGAGCAGCGTCTCGATGCGCTCGATGTCCTGGCGAAGAGAAGTGATCTCATCCATGGCTATCGGCCTCCGCCACCGCCACCCGCTGCGCCTCGGCCCACGATGAACGTGCCCGGGAGCCCGAGCATCGTGACGCCCGGGTTCCCCTTCGGAAGCGCCTGCACGAACCCGACGCCTGTTGGTGTGACGCCGGCTTCGACCATCGGTTCACCTTTGGCGTTGTTGATGAGCAGGTGGCCGCCGCCGCTCGATGCCTGACTGAGCTCGACGATGTTCTTGAAGTCGTCGTTGTACATGTAGAGAGCGGGCTGGCCCCGGATCACCGAGAGCGACGCCCGGTCTTTCGACGGGCCGTCGTACCGAAGGTCGACCAACGCGTCCTTTGCGCCCGTGACGCCCATCACGACCTGAGTCTTCTCGTCGGGCGTCATTGCCTTGAGGAACGCCTTGCCATCCGGCGTGGCTGACGCGAACGCCACAGGTTTGCCTTCGGCGTTGTCCAATCTGAAAAACCTGGTGGATCCCGCCGGTTTGCCTTTGTCATCGGTGACGGCGGTGGTGCCGACCTCGAAGATCGCGTTCCCGGCCGCATCGACCACTTTGAACGGCGCCTTGGCCCGCGAGCAACCTGGCGCGGGGGCTTGCGCGGCAAGCGACCAGCAGGCGCAGCCCACCAGGCCGAGCGCGACGAGGAGCGACGGTCCGGCGGATCGTCGTTTCATCCTGCGCAGCCGCTCCACCTCCAGGGTCGCTGCGGTGAGACGTGTTTCCAGGCGTTGGACTCGCTGTTGAAGTTCGACGAGGTTGTCAGACACAACACCCTCTCTTTCTCGATGGCGTGGTTTTTACGCGAGGGCTCTCCACCGCAAGTGCGCGAGCGCGGCGACCGCCGCGAGCGCGGCGACGCTGACGATCGATCGCGCCATGAAGCGGCCGTACAGCTCACGCCCCATGAGATCGAAGATCGTGAGCCCCATCAGTGCGAGCGCGGCGCCCGTGAACAGGCGCCAGCCGCTCGTGACTTCCGGCCAGCGATCCATCAGGCACACGACCGCCGGCGTCGCGAGCAGCAGCACGTAGTCCCAGCCCTGCGGCGACAGCAACGGGACCGCGAGCATCAGCAGCGCAAACTCGAGGTAGTCCGGGATGTTCACTGACGTGCGCTTGAGCCACACGGCCGCGACGACCCCAAGCAGCCCGACGCTCGACGCCGTCGCGAGCGCGCCGGCCGCGCTGCCCGGCCCGAGCCACTTCGCCCACATCGCGGCCAGCGAGATGTTGTCCGCGCCGAGCAGATTGGGGCCGGTCGACGTCGTGACCGTCTGATACCACCCGATCAGCAGCTGGAGATTGCCGCTCCAGCCGTAGACCAGGGCCGGCAGCGCGAGGCCGGCACCGAGCACGGCGAGCGCGACGCCGATCGTCGCGAGGCCGTAGCTGAACGCGAGCCACGGCATCAGGACGAGCGCGTACGGCTTGACGAACGCGGCGACGCCGATCAGCCCCGCGGCGACGAGCGGATGATCGATTTGCACCGCGAGCAGCGCCGCGACGAGCAGCGTGCCGAGCAGGATGTTCGTCTGGCCCAGCGTGAGCTCGTGCAGGTAGAACTTCGCCATGAGCGCGACCGTGAGCAGGAGCAGGACGCGATCCGGCCGCCGCCGCTCGGGCAACGCGCGCACGGACCACCGCAGGTACGCCGTCAGCAGTCCCACTGACAGCGCGAACCAGATCGTCTTGGCGGCGTCGGGATCGACCAGCGCAAACGGCGCCATGGCCAGCGCGAACGCGGGCAGGTACTTGAACTGATAGTGACCGTCCTCAGCGCGATAGAGCGGCTCGGCCTGCAGCGCGCGCGTCGCCGCCGTGCGGTAGACGCCGAAGTCCGGCATCTCGCGCTGGACGCGGAGGTAAATCGCCGCGGCGACGACGATGAGCAGCGCGGGCCAGAGGAACGGTCGAACGTTCACCGATCGGTCCAGATTGGCGCGAGGACCTTCAGCCCGGCCTGCTTGACGTTCACTGTGAGCTGGCTCGCCGACACGCCGCCGCCCGGGCCGTACGTGAGGTCGTACTGTCCCGCGAGCTGCTCCGCCATCTGACGGCACATCGTTTCGAGGCCGTTCGGCGAGGCGACGATGTCGATCCAGCCGCCGCTGAGCTTGCTGGTCCGATCGAGGACCGTTTCGCGCGCGTCGTTCGCCCAGTTGCCGCCCTGTGAGGATCGGACTTCGATCACCCAGACCTGCGCGCCCGAGAGCCGGAGCACTTCGCCCAGGGTGTCGGTGCGAACGTTGCTTTGGTCCGGACGATAGCCGGCGACGACAGCGAAGATCACTTTTCTGGGCGTCGGCGCCGTGCGCAGGACTTTCGCGGCCTCGAACAGCCCATCGAGCACCACCGCGTCCTGCGCGATGCTCGTCAACTTGCCGAGGTTCTTGTCGAGCTCCGCGGGCCCGCTCGAAAACGAGTTGAGCGTGATCACGGTGCCGTCGAACGTCATCAACGCCATCTTGCTGTCGGGGATGCCCGCGCGGATGGCTTTGACGAAATTTCCGAGCGCGGCGTGCGCCTCGTAGGCCGGATACGTCGGCACGAGGCCCAGCCGGTCCGTCATGATCACGATCGACGCCGGTTCGGTGGCGGGTTGCACGCTGAGCACTTCCTGATCGCCGCCGTCGAGCTTGACGATGAAGTCGTCCTTCGTGAGTCCTTTGACGGGCTTGCCCTTCGCGTCGGTCACCGACACGAAGATTCGGGTCTTGTTGGATTGCGCATGGAGTGCTGGCGAAGGATGAACGACGAGCGCCGCTGCCACCAACGCCAGACAGCACGCGCCCGACGAGCGGTGAAGTGTGGTCAGCATAGAGGAAACTCCCGCCACAGTATAAAACTGTCGCGGCTCGTCATGCCGCGCGCTGGAGCCGCAACTGGACCAGCGCCGCGACGAGGACGAGTGCGGTGACCGTCAGAATCCCCGATCCCATGACCTGGCGGGTGATGGCGAGGCCCAGCACCTCGCGCATGGGCAGCGCGATGAGTGCCAGCGCCGCCGCGACGACAAGTTGCCAATAGCGACCGAGGTCCCGCCAGCGGTCGAGCAGGCACAGGATGGCCGGCGTGCCGAGCAGGAGCATGTAGTCCCAGCCTTGCGGCGTGAGCAGCGGAATCAGGAGCAACAGCAGCGCAAATTCCAGATACGCCGGCGAGGCCACCGGCTCGCGCCGGGTGAGCACGAACGCCGCCAGGGCGATGAGGCCGATCACGGTCGCGGCCGCCAGCCCCGCCGCCAGCGGGCCCGCGCCAATCCACCTGGCCCACGCCGACACGATCGAGACGTTCTCGGGGAGCAGCATGTTGGGCGCCGTGGTCTCGGTCACCGTGCGGAACCAGGCGGCGAGCAGATCGAGGTTGCCGGTCCACCCGTATACGATGGCCGGCAGCGCGAGTCCGGCGACGATCGCCGCGACCGCGGCCACCAGGGCGCCGGCGCCGACGGTTGCCGCCAGCCACGGCGCCAGCAGAATCGCGTACGGCTTGGCGAACGTCGCAAGCCCCACCAGCGTGCCGGCCACGCCGCGCGCACCGCGTGTCGTCGCGCTGAAGGCGGCGACGAGCAGCGCGCCGAGCAGCACGTCGATCTGACCGAGCGACAACTCCCGGATCGCGAGCCTGGCGATGACGATGAGCGTCAGCGCGACGAGCGGACCGAGCGGGCGCCGGCGATTGGGCAGCGCGCGGACCGATCCCGCGATGAACGCGACGAGCAAGGCGAACGTCAGCGCAAACCACGCCGCCTTCGCCGCCTCCGATCCCAGCAGCGCAAACGGCACGAGGCCGAACGCAAACGCGGGCAGGTACTTGAAGACGAAGTGGCCGTCCTCGGCGCGGTAGAGCGGCTCGGCGTGGAGCAGGCGCGTGCCGGCCGTGCGATAGACCTCGAAGTCCGTGAGATCGCGGGTCTGCCGGATGACCAGGTACATCGCCGCGGCAAGCGCCGCCAGCGCGACGAGCCAGATGGCCGCCTGTCGTCGCGTCATGCCAGCGCGCGCGCGCGAAGGTGCGCGAGGGCCGCGACGAAGACGACTGCTCCGACGCTGATGAGCCCCGTCCAGGCGACGAGGTCGTTCATGGTCCGGCCCACGAGATCGAAGATCGTGAAGCCCACGACGAGCAGCGCTACACCAAGGACGATCTGCCAGGGCGGCGAGAGCGCGCGAAAACGGTCCACCAGGCACGCGACGGCGGGCACGCCGAGCAGCAACATGTAGTCCCAGCCTTGCGGTGACAACAGCGGGATGAGCAGCAAGAGGAGCGCGAACTCGAGATACTCGGGCGCGGCCACGCGCTTGCGCCTCGCCCACACCCACACGGCCACGCCGAGGAGCGCGGCGCCCGTCGCGGCGCCGAGCGCAATCGCGGGCCGGCCGAGTCCCAGCCACTTCACCCACATCGCCGGCATCGAAATGTTCTGGCCGAACATCAGGTTCTCGGGCGTCGTGTCCGTCACGGTGCGGTACCAATCGGCGAGCAAACCGAGGTTGCCTTGCCAGCCGTACACGGTCGCGGGCAGCGCGAGGCCGATCAGCACGACGACTGATGACGTCACGACTGCCGTGAGCCCGCCGACGACCGCGAGCCACGGCAACAACAAGATGCCGTACGGCTTGATGAACGTCGCGAGGGCGACGAGCGCACCGGCGCGGCCCATGCGGCGTGCCTGCACGTCACTCAACGCGAGGATCAGCAGCAAGCCGAACAGTACATTCGCCTGGCCGAGGCTCAGCTCCGCGACGAAGAAGCGGCCGAGAAACAACCACGTGAGCCACGCGAGCGATCGTTCGCGCATCCGTCGATCGGGCAGCGCGCGGACCGATCGACGGACGAACGCGACCATGAGGCCGAACGTGAGCGTGAACCACGCGGCCTTCGCGGTGTCTTGAGCGACCTTCGCGAACGGTACCGTGGCGAAGGCGAACGCCGGCAGGTACTTGAACTGGAAGTGGCCGTCGTCGGCGCGGTACAGCGGTTCGCCGGCCCACAGGCGGCCGCCGGCGCGGCTGTACACCTCGAAATCGACGAACTGCCGGCCGCGCGGGAAGCGCACGACCCCGTAGATGGTCGCACCCAGGACCGTGAGCAGGAGCGGCCAGATAAAAGCGCGAAGCCGTGGACTCACGTTCGGGGAGTATACCGGGGGTTCCTCGTGGTTCCTGGGGGTTCCCGCGGGTTCCTGCGACTATTCCGGGCGTCGCGGTCGCATGTTCGCCGCCAGCACGCGCTTGCGCACGCGCAGGCTCTTCGGCGTGACTTCGACGAGCTCGTCGTCGTTGATGAACTCGATCGCCTGCTCGAGGCTGAGCAGGCGTGGCGGAATCAGCCGGATCGCTTCGTCGGCGGTCGACGCGCGCATGTTCGTCTGCTTCTTTTCTTTCGTGATGTTCACGTCGAGGTCGTTCGGCCGCGCGTTCTCACCGACGATCATGCCCTCGTACACCGGCATCCCGGGCTCGATGAACATCTCGCCGCGCTCCTGGAGGTTGGCGATCGCGTAGGCGGTTGCCGGCCCCGGTCGATCGGCGACCAGGGCGCCACTTGGCCGAGCGGGAATCGGGCCGTGCCACGGCTCCCAGCCGGCGAACACATGGTGCATCAGGCCAGTGCCTCGGGTTTCCGTCAGGAACTGCGATCGGAACCCGATGAGACCGCGTGACGGGATCCGGAACTCGAGACGGACACGGCCGCTGCCGTGGTTGATCATCTTCGACATCGCGCCGCGGCGGATGCCGCATTGCGCGATGACCATGCCCTGAAACTCCTCGGCGACGTCGACGACGAGATCTTCGACGGGTTCCATCTTCGCGCCGTCGACTTCCTTGATGACGATCTCGGGGCGCGAGACCTGAAGCTCGTAGCCCTCGCGGCGCATCATCTCGATGAGGATCGAGAGCTGCAGCTCCCCGCGTCCGATCACTTTCATCTGCTCCGGCGACTCGGTCGGCTCGACGCGAATCGAGACGTTGCCAAGCAGTTCCTTGTCGAGCCGGTCCTTGATCTGGCGTGACGTGACGAACTGGCCGTCACGACCGGCGAACGGCGACGTGTTGACGCCGAAGATCGTGGACACCGTCGGCTCGTCGATGGCCACCGTCGAGAGCGGCGTCGGCGACTCCGCGTCGGCGATCGTCTCGCCGATCATGATGTTCTCGATGCCCGCCAGGCAGATGATGTCGCCCGCGCCGACTTCGGTGGCGTCCACGCGCTTCAGGCCGTCGAACGTGTAGAGCTTCGTCACCGTCGTGCGCGCGATCGAACCGTCGAGCTTGCACACGGCGATCGGGTCGTTCAGCTTCACGCGGCCGTTGAAGACGCGCGCGATCGCGAGCCGGCCGAGATAGTCGCTCGAGTCGAGATTGGCGACGAGCGCCTGCAGCGGCGCCGCCTGCGACCCGCGGGGCGGCGGCATGCGGTCGATCATGGCGCGGAACAGCGGCCGCAGGTCCTCACCCGGCTTCGCCAGATCCGTCGTCGCCGTGCCGTTGCGCGCGTTCGTGTAGAGGACGGGGAAGTCGAGCTGATCTTCCGTCGCGTCGAGGTCGATGAACAGGTCGTACACCTCGTTCAGCACGGCCTGCGAGCGCGCGTCGCCACGGTCGATCTTGTTGATCACGACCATCGGCACGAGCCGGCTCTCGAGCGCCTTGCGCAGCACGAAGCGCGTGCCGGGCAGCGGGCCCTCCGAGGCGTCGACCAGCAGCATCACCCCGTCGACCATCGACAGCGTGCGCTCGACCTCGCCGCCGAAGTCCGCGTGCCCGGGGGTGTCGACGATGTTGATCAGGACGTCGCCGTAGTGAACGGCGGTGTTCTTCGCCAGAATCGTGATGCCGCGCTCCCGCTCGAGCTCGTTGGAGTCCATCACGCGCTCGGCGACCCGCTCGTTGGCACGGAAAATGCCACTCTGGTGTAACAGTGCGTCAACGAGCGTCGTCTTGCCGTGATCGACGTGGGCGATGATCGCGACGTTCCGGCGGTTGGGATTGGCGATCTCCTGCGGGGCCGCCGTGGATCCAGACATCCTCTCAGTATACCGCCCGGCCCACCCACGGGCGATGTCCCGTGGTGCGGCCTCTCGGCCGGGTTTCCGGCTTTCGTTGAAAGTATGATCAGTTTCGCTTTTCGAAAGGATTGTCGTGACTACGCCTGATGATAGTCGTCGTTCGGCGCTCGCCCGCATCGTGATCGCCGGTGTGGGGTTCATCACGGCCGGCTTGGCCGGTCTCGTCGGCCTGGTCGCCACGCCGCGGGCGTCGGGGCCGGCCAAAAGATGGCGCCGCGCGATTTCCACTATCGATCTCGTTCCGAACGCGCCGACGAGCGCGGTGGTCGCCGAGCGCCACGCCGACGGGTGGTACGAAACGCGCAAACAGTCGGTGATCTTCATCGACCGTGACGGCGACGGCTACCGCGCGCTGTCGGCGGTCTGCCAGCACCTCGGCTGCCGCGTCCACTGGGACGATGGCGCGCAGCAGTTCAAGTGTCCGTGCCACGGCGGCGTCTACGATCGCGAAGGCCGCGTGGTCGCGGGCCCGCCGCCGCGGCCGCTCGAGCGGCTCAACGTCCGCGTCAATCCGAAGACGTCCGACCTCGAGGTCGAGCTGTGAACGCGCGGCTCCGGGATCTCCTCGCCTGGCTCGACGACCGTACGGCCTTCCGCACAGCGCGTCATCACCTGCTCGATGAGCCGCTTCCGCCGGGCACCGGATGGTGGTTCACGCTCGGGAGCGTCCTGCTGTTCGGGCTGACCGTGCAGATCGTCACGGGCATCGCGCTCGCGTTGTTCTACGCGCCGACGCCGGACCACGCGTGGGAGAGTGTCCGTTTCGTCATGACCATGATCCCTGGCGGGGCGTTCCTGCGAGGGTTGCATCATTGGGGCGCGAGCGTGGTGGTCGTCGCAGCCGTGGTGCATCTGGCGCGCGTCGTGTTCTTCGGGAGCTATCGCAAGCCGCGCGAGCTCAACTGGATTGTCGGGCTCATCCTGCTTCACCTGATTCTGGCGTTCGGGCTGACGGGTTACCTGCTGCCATGGGATCAACGCTCGTACTGGGCGACGGTGGTGGCGATCAACATCTCGAAGCTGACGCCGTTGGCAGGGGAGACCGTGGCCGCGCTGCTGCGAGGCGGTCCGGACATCGGCGCGTTGACGCTCACGCGATGGTACGCGATTCACGTGCTCGTGCTGCCGCCGGCGTTGGTCGCGCTGGTCGTCCTGCATCTCTTCCTGATGCGGCGGCAGGGTATTTCCGGTCCGGTGCGCGAGCGCGCGGGCAAGCCGTTCCCGTTCTTTCCGTCCCAGGCCGGACGCGATCTGTTGATGGCGATCGCCGTCGGGACGCTGCTCGCGGTCCTCGCGTGGAAGGGCGCCCCGGCGCTCGAGCCGCCCGCCGATCCGACGGCGAGCGACTACGTGCCGCGGCCGGAATGGTACTTCCTCGGGCTCTTCCAGTTGCTGAAGTACTTTCCTGGGCGACTGGAAGTGGTCGGCGCGATCGTGATTCCGGGCGTCGCGATGACGCTCCTCGCGCTGTTGCCGTGGCTCGATCGCGCTTCGTCCCGCGAGTTGCGCGGCCGGCGCATGCTGCTGTCCATGTTCAGCGGCGGGCTGGCCTTGATCGCTACGCTGACGCTGCTCGGCGCGCGCGACAAGCCACGAGCGAGCACCACAGGGTGGAACGTGCGCGAGCTGGCCGGTGCGTCGCTCATGGCCACCGAGAATCGCTGCACGCGATGCCACAAGGCGGATGGCCTCGCCGCGCCGATTGAAGCCGGCCACATCAGCCGTCCGGCCGACTGGCTCGCGGCGCACGTCGTCGATCCCGAGGTGATCGCGCCCGGTTTGCGCGAGCCGCCCGAGACGAATCAGCGCGATACGGCCGCGATCGTCGCCGCGCTGGCGAGGCTGCGCGCTGAAGCTCCGCCCACGATCGACGCCGCCGCGGCCCACCTCAACGTCGTCGTCAATCGCACGTGCCTCGGATGTCATCTGATCGACGGCGTCGGCGGCACCGAAGGCCCCGACCTCTCGAACGTCGGCAGCAAGTACGACTTGGCGTTGATCGAGCGGCGGATCAACAATCCCGTGGACGTGAAGCCCGACGCCGAGATGCCGGCCTTCGCGGGCCGTCTGACAACCGAGGAGATCCACGCCATCGCGGCGTGGCTGGCGGCCAAGAAATAGGAGGGACGTGCCTGCGACGACGCTGAATCTGGCGTCCTTGCTCGACCAGCAAGCGAGACTGACGCCCGATCGGTTGGCCGTTGTGCTGCGGCCGTTCGCGCTCACGTACCGCGAGGTCAACGCGCTCGCGTGCCAGGTCGCCGGCGGGCTGCGCGCGCTCGGCTTCGGTCCCGGCGATCACATCGGCCTCTCGTGTCCCAACACGCCGCACTTTCCGATCGCGTACTACGCCATCCTCAAAATCGGCGCCGTCGTCGTGCCGTTCAACGTTCTGCTGAAGCCGCGTGAGATCGCGAATCAGCTGAAAGACAGCGACGCGAAAGCGCTGTTCGTCTTCGAAGGCACGCCGCAGCTGCCGATGGCGGCGATGGCGCGCGAGGCGTGCAACGAGGCGCCCGCGTGCCGCGAGCTGATCGTGATGACCGTCGATCCGAAGGCGGCGAGCCCGGTCGAGCGATCGCGCACGCTCGGGCAGCTGGGCGCGGGCCAGCCGCCGGTGTTCGACACACACGCGACCGCGCCCGACGACACCGCGGTGATTCTCTACACCTCCGGCACGACCGGTCAGCCGAAGGGCGCCGAGCTCACGCATCTGAACATGACGCTCAACGCGATGGCATCGCGCGACATGCTGATGCCCGCGCTCGATCCTGGCGTCGACGCCGTGAACGTCACGCTCATCACGTTGCCTCTGTTCCACTCGACCGGACAGAGCTGCCAGATGAACGCCGCGATCGCCGGCGGCTGGACGTTCGTGCTGCTGCCGCGCTTCGAGCCGGCGGCCGTGCTGCAGGCGTTCGCCGCCGAGCGCATCAGCTGCTGGGTCGGGGTGCCGACGATGTACTGGACCCTGCTGCAGCACGTGCGAAAAGAAGGAATCGACGTCGGGCGCGTCGCGGCCTCGCTGCGCTGCGTCGTCTCGGGCGGCGCCGCGATGCCGCCCGCGGTGCTGCAGGATTTCGAGCGGACGTTCGGCGTGCGCGTGCTCGAGGGCTACGGGCTCTCTGAGACGTCGCCGGTCGCGTGCTTCAACCAGCTGCATCGGCCGTGCAAACCGGGCACCGTCGGACTGCCGGTCTTCGCATGTGAGGTGGCGATCGTCGGCGACGACGATCGGGCGCTGCCCATAGGCGAGCGCGGGGAAGTGGTCATTCGCGGGCACAACGTGATGAAGGGCTACTACAAGCGCCCGGCCGAGACCGCGGAAACGCTGCGAAATGGCTGGTTCCACACCGGCGACATCGGCGTCCTCGACGCGGACGGGTACCTGTCGATCGTCGATCGCAAGAAGGAGCTGATCCTGCGCGGCGGGACCAACGTCTTTCCGCGCGAAATCGAGGACGTGCTCATGACGCATCCGGCCGTGTCGCTCGCGGCCGTGGTCGGCGTGCCCGACGATCGCCTTGGTGAAGAGGTGAAGGCGTTCGTCGTCCTGCGGCCGGGCGCGACGTTGTCGGCCGACGAGCTCATCGAGTGGAGCCGCGGGCAGATGGCGGCGTTCAAGTATCCGCGGACGATCGAGTTCCGCGAGACTTTACCGGTCGGCCCGACGGGCAAGGTGCTCAAACGCGCGCTGTGACGTGTGCTCGCGCGCGGCACGAAATGTGAAAGGATAGCGGGGAAGATGACCGCTGGCCGTCCGGCTCGGACTCTCGCGCGCGAAATCCTGCCGCTCGTGCTCACGATCGTGGTGTTGCATGTCGTTGGCTGGGGCGGCGTGTGGTGGTTTGGCGGCGCGGCGCACCCGACGCTGCTCGGACTGGCGGGCCTGGCCTATGCGTTTGGACTGCGGCACGCGTTCGATGCCGACCACATCGCGGCGATCGACAACACCGCGCGGCGGCTGATGAACGAAAACCGGCGTCCGCTCGGCGTGGGCCTGTACTTCTCGCTGGGCCACTCGAGCGTTGTGCTGCTGATGACGCTCACCCTGGCGCTCACCACGCAAACGATCGCCCGCGAGCTGCCGCGCCTGCATGAAATCGGATCGCTCGTCGGTACCACGATCTCCGGCCTGTTCCTCTATCTCATTGGCGGCCTCAATCTCCTCGTCATGGTCGATGTCTACCGCGTGTTCCGCCGGATGCGCCGCGGAGAGTACGACGCCGAAGCCGCCGAGGCCGTCCTGCTCCAGGGAGGGCTGATCTCGCGCTGGTTCGGCGGCTTGTTCAGGCTCGTCAAGCACCCGAGCCAGATGTACCTGGTCGGGTTTCTGTTCGGGCTGGGCTTCGACACGGCCACCGAGATCGCGCTTCTGACCGTGGCAGGCCTGGCGGCGTCCCAGTCGCTGCCGCTCGCCGCCGTCCTCACCCTGCCGATCGTGTTCGCGGCCGGGATGACGCTCCTCGACACCGCGGACGGCATCGTCATGTGCGGAGCCTACGGCTGGGCATTCGCCAATCCGATGCGCAAGATCTTCTACAACCTGACCGTGACTGGTCTATCGGTGGTCGTCGCGCTCTCCGTCGGTACGATCGAGCTCCTGTCGATCGCCGCGGGCCGCCTTCCCGGTCTTCAGGGACGGTTCTGGGAAGCCGTACGGCACTGGAACTCGGTGGCCACCGGCTACACGGTCTTCGCGCTCTTCGTGGCGTCCTGGGTCGTCTCGGCAGGCGTCTGGAAGATTCGCCGCTTCGGCGAGCACTGAAAACTCCGCCGGTCACTGCGGGAAAACTCGCAGTCCTCATCTCTGGATTTCATCGATTTCACTTCATCGCGGAGTCGCCGCGGCCGTGCCGGTCTGGCACGCCATATGCGTTAGCGCGGATCGGCTCGGGGTTTCAGGCGCAAGCCTTCGCCTCGGCTTCCAACACTCGCGGTAGCGGTCGTGGGAGGTGCAGGATGAGCGGGCAACGTTCTTGGGTCAAGACGGAGCTCGCACGGCACGGCGTGTCTCGCCGCGAGTTCATGGCGTTCTGCACGACGATGGCCGCGGCGCTCTCGCTCCCGGATGCCGTGGCGGCGCAGATCGCGCGTGCAGTGGCCAAAGCCGAGAAGCCGGTGCTCGTGTGGCTGGAATTCCAGGATTGCGCCGGGAACACCGAGTCGTTCTTGCGTGCCTCGCGTCCGACCGCTGCCGAGGTCGTGCTCGACGTGCTCTCGGTCGACTACCACGAGACGATCATGGCGGCGGCCGGGTCGCAGGCTGAAGAGAATCTCGCCCGGGCGGTGAAAGAACGCGCCGGACAGTACATCGCGGTGGTGGAGGGCTCGATCCCGACTGGCGCCGACGGCGCCTATTGCACAATTGGCGGGCGCTCAGCTCTCGACATCGCACGCGAGGTCTGTGGCGGCGCGGCTGCGACGATTGCAATCGGCACGTGCGCCGCCTTTGGCGGCCTCCCGGCTGCGGCGCCCAACCCTACCGGGGCGCTGGCCGTCGCAGACGCCGTCCCGGGCCTCAAGACCCTCATCAACCTGCCGGCGTGTCCCGCGAACGTCGAGAACCTGACCGCGCTCATCGTGCACTACTTGACGTTCAAGAAGTGGCCGGCGCTCGATCAGTACCGGCGGCCGCTCTTTGCGTATGGCAAGGCCATTCACGACAACTGCGAGCGGCGCGCGCACTTCGACGCCGGGCAGTACGTCGAAGCCTGGGGCGATGCGGGTCATCGCGCCGGCTATTGCCTCTACAAGATGGGCTGCAAGGGCCCGGTCAGCTTCCAGAACTGTCCGAACGTGCGCTGGAACGGCGGCACGAACTGGCCGATCGGCTGCGGCCATCCGTGCATCGGCTGTGCGGAGCCGGCCTTCTGGGATCGCATGACGCCGTTCTATCAGCACCTCACCGGCATCCCAGGGTTCGGCATCCAGTCCAGCGTGGACACGATCGGCGCGGCGGCCGTCGTCGGCGTCGCGGCGACGTTCGCCGGCCACGGCCTGATTCAGATCATCAAACACGCGGGCCGCAAGGGTGACGCGCCCAGGACGGATCAAAAAGGGGAGGCGTCATGAGCCGCATCGTGGTCGATCCGGTCACGCGGATCGAAGGCCATCTCCGGATCGAGGCCGAAGTCGACGGCGGCCTCGTCAAGGACGCGTGGTCCTCGTCGACGATGTTCCGGGGGATCGAGCTGATTCTCAAGGGCCGCGATCCACGGGACGCGTGGGCGTTCGCGCAACGAATCTGCGGCGTGTGCACGACGGTGCACGCGATCACGTCGATTCGCGCCGTGGAAAACGCGATTGGCGCGGCCCCGCCGCCCAACGCCCGGCTGCTGCGCAATCTGATCATCGCCTCGCAGTGCGTCCAGGATCATGTCGTCCACTTCTACCACCTGCACGCGCTCGACTGGGTGGACATCGTGTCGGCGCTCTCAGCGGATCCAGCGAAGACGTCTGCCCTGGCGCAGTCGATCTCGGACTGGCCGCTGTCGAGCGCCACGTACTTCGGGGGTGTGCGCGATCGTGTCAAAGGTTTCGTGGATCGCGGACAGCTTGGCCCCTTCGCAAACGCGTACTGGGGACACCCCGCCTACAAGCTGCCGCCTGAAGCGAACCTGATGGCCGTCGCGCACTACCTCGAGGCGCTCGACTGGCAGCGCGAGTTCATCAAGATGCACGCCGTGCTCGGCGGCAAGAACCCGCACCTGCAGAGCTTCCTCGTGGGCGGCATGGCCACGCCGGTCGATCCGAACAGTCAGGCCGCGCTGAATGCGGGCACGATCGCCGCCTGCAAGGAGCTCATCGCGAAGGCGCGCGACTTCGTGACGCGCGTGTACGTGCCGGATTTGCTGGCCGTCGCGAGCTTTTACAAGGACTGGGCGAGTCACGGTCAGGGCGTCGGCAACTATCTCGTCTACGGCGAGTATCCGGACGACGACTCCGCCAAGCCCAGGCTCTTTCTGCCGGCCGGCGTGATTCGTCAGCGCAATCTCGCGAAGGTCGAGCCCTTCGATCCTGCGAAGGTCACCGAATACGTGTCGCACTCCTGGTACGACTATCAGAAAGGCGATGGCGCGGCGCTCCATCCGCTCGAGGGCGAAACCGCGCCCCATTACACCGGGCCCAAGCCGCCGTACGAACACCTCGAAGTCGAGAAGAAGTACTCGTGGCTCAAGTCGCCGCGGTACGACGACCAGCCGATGGAGGTGGGCCCGCTGTCGCGCATGCTCGTGTCGTATGCCTCGGGCCATTCGCGAGTGAAGGACCTCGTCGACGCCGTGCTGAAGAAGCTCGGCGTTGGGCCCGAGGCGTTGTTCTCCACGCTGGGCCGGGTGGCGGCGCGCGGGATCGAAACGCAGGTGCTGGCCGAGAAGATCGAGGACTGGGTCGACGCGCTCGCGGCCAACATGGCGAGCGGCGAGCTCCGCATTCACGACAACTCGAAGTGGGATCCGTCGAGCTGGCCCGCCGAGGCCACGGGCGCGGGTTTCCATGAGGCGCCGCGCGGGGCGCTCGGCCATTGGGTCCGCATCAAGAACGGGATCATCAGCAACTACCAGTGCGTCGTGCCGAGCACGTGGAATGCCGGTCCGCGCGACGCGCAAGGCCACCGCGGGCCGTACGAAGAAGCGCTCGTCAACACGCCGGTCGCCGATCCGAAGCGGCCGATCGAAATCCTGCGCACGATCCATTCGTTCGATCCCTGCATGGCTTGCGGCGTGCACGTCGTCGATCCGAAGCGCCGCGAGCTGGCTGCCGTGAGGGTGGTATGACGACCGCACTGCCGGAACGGGTGGTCTGCACCTACGTGTGGCAGATTCCCGTCCGCGTCACGCACTGGCTCATCGCAGGCGCGATCGTCGTCCTGTCGGTGACGGGCCTGTACATCGGGCATCCGTTCATGACGGTTTCGGGAGAGGCGCGCACGTCGTTCGTCATGGGCTGGATTCGCACCATCCATCTCTACACGGCCTTCGTCTTCATCGGCGCCGTCGCCGTGCGCATCATCTGGATGTTCACGGGCAACAAGTACGCGCGGTGGGACAAGTTCCTGCCCGTCCACGCGTCGCGCTTCCGCGGGCTCTGGCCGACGCTGAAGTTCTACCTGTTTGCGTTGCGCAAGCCGCCGGGCTTCGTCGGCCACAACCCGGTGGCCGGCCTGACCTACGTCCTGGTGTTCGGGTTGTATTTCCTCGCGATTCTCACCGGCTTGGCGCTCCACGCGCCCTACGCCGACGTCGGCTCGCCGTTCCGGTGGTTCGCGTCGTTCGCGGGGATGCTTGGCGGATTCCAGATGGTGCGCTGGATTCATCACGTCGTGATGTGGCTGCTGCTGGGCTTCGCCGCCCATCACGTCTACAGCGGCGTGTTGATGTCGATCATCGAAGCGAACGGGACGATGGAATCGATCTTCTCCGGCTACAAGTTCGTCCCGCCCGAAGATCTCGAGTACTCCGGCTACCGCTTCATCAACCGCGAAGGTCAGGTCGATGAGTAACCGCGTGCCACTCCTTGTGCTGGGCCTGGGCAACGTCCTGCTCGGCGACGACGGCCTGGGAGCGGCGGCGGTCGTTCGCTTGCGCGACCACTTCATCGTTCCGCCGGACGTGCACGTCCTGGACGGCGGAACGCTCGGTCTCGCCTTGCTTCCGTATGTGGAGGAGGCGGAGGCCGTGATCCTCGTTGACGCGATTCGCGGCGATGGACCTGCGGGGACATTCGTGCGGCTCGACGGCGACGACGTGGCGCCGGCAGTGGCGACGCGCCTGTCTCCGCATCAGGTCGGCGTGTCGGACCTGCTCGACGGCGCGCGTTGGCGCGATCGCTATCCCACCCGGGTCGTGCTCCTCGGCCTCGTGCCCGAATCGATCGAGCTCGGCGTCGGCCTGTCGCCGCGCGTCGCGGCCGCCCTCGACGATCTGGTGGACCGTGTCGTGGACGAGGCTGCGGCGATCGGGTTCCGGTGTCGTCCGAAGGTGGGGCATGAAGCGGCCGCTCCTGATCGCGGGCTGGATGTCGCTCGTCTTGTCGGCATGTCATAGCGCCGACGGCGATCTCCCGCGCGAGTACCGCGCGATCGCGGTGCCAACGACACTGGCGTCGCCGGAGGCGGCCGAGCGCGGAGCGCTGCTGTTCCAGAAGTACTGCACGCTCTGCCACGGGGTGCGGGGTGACGGCTACGGCCTCCAGCGCGAGGGACTCCAGCCACCGCCGCGTGATTTCAGGGACGCCGGGTGGCACGCGGCCGCGACACCGCGCCACGTGTTCTTCGCGATTCGGGAAGGGCGGCGCGGCACCGCGATGCCGAGCTGGAAGAGCTTGAGCGAGCAGGACGCGTGGGACCTGACGGCCTACGTGCTGTCGCTCGCCGGGCGGAAGTGAGAGCACGACGTGCATGAGCTGAGCCTCGCGAACAGCATCTTCGACATCGTCCGACAGTACGTGCCGGTCGATCGGGCGCCGCTGGTCCGGTCGGTGCGCGTTCGCGTCGGCGAGCTCGCGGGTGTCGAGCCCGACTCGCTGGCGTGGTGCTTCAGCGCGGTGACGTCGGAGACGCCGTATGACCGCGCGTCGCTCGCGATCGATCGCGTAGCGGGGCAGGAGCTGCAGGTCGCGGACATCGAGCTCGAGGAGGAAACGCCGTGAGCGAAATTGTGACGGTCGAGCGCAAGGTGCTCGAGAAGAACGACGCGATCGCGGCGGTCAACCGCACGCGCTTTGCCAGGCACGGCGTATGCGTGTTGAACATCGTCAGCTCGCCCGGCGCCGGCAAGACGACGCTGCTCGAGCGGACGCTCGAGCGGTTGAAGGGGTCCCTCCACGTCGGCGTGATCGAGGGCGACGTGCAGACCGATCTCGATGCACGCCGCGTCGCGGCGTATGGCGTGCCCGTCGTCCAGATCGTGACCAACGGCGGCTGCCATCTCGAAGCGAATCTCGTGCTGCAGGCGCTCGACCAGTTCGACCTGGACGCGCTCGATCTCCTCCTCATCGAGAACGTCGGCAACCTCGTGTGTCCGGCGAACTACGACCTGGGCGAAGCGATGAAGGTCGTCGTGCTCAGCACGACCGAAGGCGACGACAAGCCGCTGAAGTATCCCGCGATGTTCCGCAACGCCTCGGTGCTCGTCATCAACAAGACGGATCTCCTGCCGTTTGTCGGCGCCGATATCCGCGCCATTCGCCGCCACGCGTGGCAGATCAACCCGAAGCTGAAAGTCTTCGAGACGTCGTGTACCAGCGGGGCGGGCCTCGGCGAGTGGTGCCAGTGGCTCGAGCACTCGGTGTTGAGGAGCCATGCGTGAGCGGCTGCGGCTGTCCGTGCGCGGCGCCGTCCAGGGCGTCGGGTTCAGGCCGTTCGTCTACCGGCTGGCGCGGGCGCTCGACCTGGCCGGCTGGGTGCTGAACGGCCCGGATGGTGTCGTCATCGAGGTCGAGGGACCGCGTGAGCGGATCGATCGATTTCGCGCGCGGCTGGTGTGCGAGCCGCCGCCGCATGCCACGATCGTCGACCTCGAGGCGAGCTGGCTGGATCCGGCCGGCTCGGCGGCGTTCGAGATAAGAGACAGTCAAGTTGCGGGCGAGCCGACGGCGATCGTGCTGCCGGACCTCGCGACGTGCGACGCGTGCCGGCGCGAGCTCTTCGATCCCGACGACCGGCGGTATCGGTATCCCTTCATCAACTGCACGCATTGCGGGCCGCGGTTCAGCATCATCGACGCGCTGCCGTACGACCGGCCGCGGACGTCCATGCGCGGCTTCGTCATGTGTCAGGCGTGCGAGCACGAGTACCACGATCCGTCGGACCGCCGGTTCCACGCGCAGCCGAATGCCTGCCCCGTGTGCGGCCCCCGGGTCGCCTGGTGGAGCGGGCGCGGCGCGGTTTTGGCCGAGGACGACGAGGCCATTCGCGCCGCCGTCGACGCCCTGCGCGGTGGCTCCATCGTGGCCGTCAAGGGAATCGGCGGATTTCATCTGATGGTCGACGCACGGCAGGAGTGCGCCGTCCGGCGCCTTCGACAGCGCAAACATCGCGAAGAAAAACCGCTCGCGACCATGTATCCGTCGATCGACGACGTGCGGCGGGACTGCGTCGTCTCGCCGGCCGACGCGCGGCTGCTCGCGTCCGCTGAGGCGCCCATCGTGCTGCTTCGGCGGCGGATGGTGCGCGGAAGTCTGGCGTCCGCGGTGGCGCCGGGCGTCCCGACGCTCGGCGTCATGCTGCCGTATACACCGCTGCACCATTTGATCGCGGCCGATTTCGGCGGACCGCTGGTCGCAACGAGCGGGAATCTCTCGGACGAACCGATCTGCACCGATGAGCGAGAGGCCCTGCGCCGATTGTCGCGGATCGCTGACGGGTTTCTGGTGCACGACCGGCCGATCGCGCGTCACGTCGACGACTCGATCGTTCGGGTCGTGGCCGGACGCGAGATGATCCTGCGCCGCGCGCGCGGCTACGCGCCGCTGCCGATTCGGCTCGCGGCCGAGGCGCCGCGCGCCGTTGCCGTCGGCGCGCATCTGAAGAGCGCGGTCGCGGTGACGTCAGGCGCCAACGTCTTCGTGAGCCAGCACCTTGGCGATCTCGAGACGCCGCAGTCGATCGAGGCGTTCGATCGCGTCATGAAGAGTCTCGGCGCGTTGTTCCACGCCGTGCCCGAGACCGCCGTCGCCGACCAGCATCCGGACTACTTCTCGAGCCAGTACGCCCGCCGGCTCGGGCTGCCCGTCGCCACGGTGCAGCATCACCTCGCGCACATCGCGTCATGCCTGGCCGAACACGACATCGACGGCCCCGTGCTCGGCGTGTCGTGGGACGGCACGGGTTACGGCGCGGACGGCACGATCTGGGGCGGCGAGTTCCTCACCGTCGACGACGACACGTGGGATCGCGTCGCGTGCCTGCGGCCGTTCCGGCTGCCCGGCGGCGAACACGCGGTGCGTGAGCCTCGACGGTCCGCGCTGGGCGTGCTCTACGCGATGGAAGGTTCCCGCGCGCTCGATCGCGATGTCGCGCCCATTCGAGCGTTCGACCCCGCCGAACGCCGGCTGCTGCGCCAGGCGCTGGACCGCGGCCTGAACGCGCCGGTGACGACCAGCGCCGGCCGCCTCTTCGACGCGGTGGCGGCCTTCCTGGACCTCAAGCAGCGTGCGACCTTCGAAGGCCAGGCGGCGATGCTGCTGGAGTGGGTGTCGGACGAGGCCGTTGCCGATGCGTATCCGTTCGAGCTGATTCCAGGCGTGTGTCTTGCCGTGGACTGGGCGCCGATGATTCGCGCGCTGCTCGACGACCTTGCGATCGGTGCGCCGGCGGCGACGATGGCGGCACGGTTTCACGAGACGCTGGCGCGGATGATTGTCGCGGTCGCCAGGATCGCCGGGCGCGATCGCGTCGTGCTGTCGGGCGGCTGCTTTCAGAATCGACTCCTGCTCGAGCGGACGATCGCACGGCTTCGCGAGGCAGGATTCTCGCCGTGCTGGCATCAACGGGTGCCGACGAATGACGGCGGCATCGCGCTGGGACAAATCGCCGCGCTCGTCCGCGGCCTGACCGGGCCGCCCGGACGCCGCAAGGCGAAGGACGACGATCGAACGGCTCAGACGCTGGCCGCGCTCGCCGGCGCCGGGGCGAGCTGACGAGGTGCACGATGTGTCTGGCGATTCCTGGACAAATCATCGACGTTGAGGGCGAGGATCCCGTGCTGCGCAGCGGCCGGGTCAACTTCGCCGGCATCGTCAAGCGCGTGAACCTGAGCTACACGCCCGAGGCCAAGCCGGGCGACTACGTGCTCGTGCACGTGGGCTTTGCGATCTCCACCGTCGATCAGGACGAAGCGGGGAAGGTGTTCTCGTATCTGCGCGAGATCGGCGACCTGGCCGAGCTCGAGGACGGAGAGTCATCGTGAAGTACATCGACGAGTACCGGGACGCCGGTCAGGCGCACGCCTACGCCCGCGCGCTGCACCAGGTCACCACCCGGCCGTGGACGCTGATGGAGGTGTGCGGCGGCCAGACCCACGCCATCGTCAAGTTCGGCGTGGATGAGCTCCTGCCTCCAGGCATCACCCTGGTGCACGGTCCGGGCTGTCCGGTGTGCGTGACGCCCCTCGAGCTGATCGAGAAGGCGATCGAGATCGCGTCGCGGCCGGGGGTGATCTTCTGTTCCTTCGGCGACATGCTGCGGGTGCCCGGCAAGTCGACGGACCTGTTATCGGTCAAAGCGCGCGGCGGCGACGTGCGCATCGTGTACTCGCCGCTCGATGCCGTGCAGATCGCCCGAACGAATCCGCGGCGCGAGGTCGTCTTCTTCGCGGTGGGCTTCGAGACGACGGCGCCGGCGAATGCGATGGCCGTGTTCCACGCGGCCGAAGGCGGGATTCAGAATTTCTCGATTCTCGTGTCGCACGTGCTGGTGCCGCCGGCCATGGAGGCGATTCTGTCGTCGTCGCGGAATCGCGTGCAGGGCTTTCTCGCCGCGGGCCACGTGTGCACGATCATGGGCGTCACCGAATACGAGCCGATCGCCGCAAGGTACCACGTCCCGATCGTGGTCACCGGGTTCGAGCCGCTCGACATCCTGCAGGGCGTGCTGATGTGCGTGAAGCAGCTCGAGGAAGGGCGCGCGGACGTCGAGAATCAGTACGCGCGGGCGGTGCGTCACCGCGGCAACATTCCGGCGCAGCAGCTCATTCGAGAGGTGTTCACCATCGTGCCGCGAAAGTGGCGCGGCGTCGGCGAGATCCCGGCCAGCGGATTGGGACTGCAGGATCGCTATCGCGCGTTCGACGCCGAGCGCCGGTTTGGCGTCGCCAGCACGACGATCGACGAGCCGTCGGAGTGCATTGCCGGGTTGATCATGCAAGGCCTCAACAAACCGCCCGAGTGTCCGGCCTTTGGCGGGCGGTGCACCCCCGAACATCCGCTCGGCGCCACGATGGTGTCGTCGGAGGGCGCGTGCGCGGCCTATTACCGATATCGACGCGTGCACCTGCACGCGGAAACAAGAGAGGCGGGCAGTCATGGCCGTTGATCTCTCGACTGGCATCACGTGTCCGGTGCCGGTCAGCTCGCACACGCACGTGCAATTGGCGCATGGGGGTGGCGGCGCGCTGACGCATCAGCTCATCGAGCAGCTGTTCGTGCCCGCGTTCGACAATCCGGCGCTCGGCGCCCGCCATGACGGCGCGCTGGTGCAGATCGCCGGCGCAACGCTCGCGTTCACGACCGATTCCTACGTCGTCCGGCCGATGTTCTTTCCCGGAGGCGACATCGGGACGCTGGCGGTCAACGGCACGGTCAACGATCTGGCCATGTGCGGGGCGCGGCCGTTGTTTCTGAGCGCGGGCTTCATCCTCGAGGAGGGACTCGAGATGGCGACGCTCGCACGCGTCGTGTCCTCGATGAAGGCAGCGGCCAGCGCGGCGGGAGTGCTGCTGGTGACCGGCGATACGAAGGTCGTCGATCGCGGCAAGGCCGATGGACTGTACGTGAACACGGCGGGCGTGGGGGCGATCGAGCACTCGCAGGTGGTGGCGCCGGCGAGCGTGCGGCCCGGGGACGTGATCGTACTGTCCGGCGATATCGGGCGGCACGGCATGGCGGTCATGGGCGCGCGCGAGGGGCTCGAGTTCGAGTCGGCGATCGAGAGCGACTGCGCGCCGCTTGCGGCGCCCGTGCTCGCGCTTCTCGACGACGGCATCGACGTGCATTGCCTGCGCGATCTGACACGCGGCGGCCTGGCGACGTCGCTCGTCGAAATCGCGGAGGCGTCACGGTGTCATCTGCGGATCGAGGAGATCGCGATTCGCGTGCGCGAGGACGTCCGCGGGGCGTGCGAGATTCTGGGCTTCGATCCGCTCTACGTCGCCAACGAGGGCCGCTTCGTCGCGATCGTCCCGCGCGGCGCCGCCGACCGCACCTTGCGCGTCCTGCAGGCCTTCGACGTGACTGCCGGCGCGGCAGTGATTGGCGTCGTCTCCGAGGCGCCCGCCGGCCTGGTCACCGCGGGCAGCCGGATTGGCGCCTCCCGCATCATCGACATGCTCACCGGCGAGCAGCTGCCGCGGATCTGTTAGGGGACGGATCTGTTTTCCACAGATCGGGGCTAAAAGGGGACAGGTCTCGGCGTCATTTTCTCGAGACCTGTCCCCAATCAGCCCCGATCTGTGGAAAACAGATCCGTCCCCAGAATCTTCGCCTTGTCCCGATCGTCGATCGGCAGGCCGCGAATCGCCTCGAGCATGAGAGGGATGCTGCCGATTTTGTGCGGGTAGTCGCTGCCGGCGACGACGTGGTCGGCGCCGGCGAAGTCGATGGCGAGCTTCAGCGGGCCCGCGGCGAAGTTGACCGTGTCGTACCAGAAGTGCCGCTTGAGGTACGACGTCGGCGGCTCGTCGATGTGCGTGCGGCACTCCTTGAACGCGCGGAACCCGCGATCGAGCCGCTCGGCCAGGTACGGAATCGTTCCGCCCAGGTGCCCGAGGATCCAGCGGATCTTCGGATAGCGCTTCACGACGCCGCTGAAGACGAGCTTGGACGCGGCGAGCGTCGTGTCGAAGAGAAACCCGTTGAGCGGCATGAGCCAGTACTCACGCATCGCCTCGACGCCGACCGGATAGGTCGGGTGGATCATCAGAATGGCGCCGCGGTCGTTCGCCACCTCGTAGATCGGCCAGAACCGCTGGTCATCGAGCCCGACGCCGTTGACGTTGCTGAACAGCATCGCGCCCGGCATCCTGAGCTGGTCCACCGCGCGCGTGAATTCGGCGACCGACGCCTTCGGATCGCAGAGCGGCAGCGTCGCAAGCGGGATGAAACGCTTCGGCCGCTCGGCCCGCACGCGCGCGAACGCGTCGTTCGTGATCGTCGCGAGCTTCGCCGCCACCGGCGGCGTCTCGACGTGCGTCCCCGGGGTCGTCAGCGAGATCACCTGCACGTCCACGCCCGTCTCATCGAGCACCGTCTGCCGGTACGCGATGTCCCGGTGCCCGCGCACCATGACGTTGTAGTCGCCCGGGTAGTGGACGACCGGATTGCCCTCGGCGTCGTGCGTGATTTTGAGCGTGCTGCCCGACGGCGCGAGCGCATCCAGGTATTCGGGCGGGTAGTAGTGGTTGTGAACGTCGATGATCATGCGGTGGCGCCCCTCCGGCGCGACCACCAACCATACACCGGCAGGCCCGCGATCACGATGGCCATGCCGATCAGACTGTCGCGGGGCGACGCCGACATCTGGATCGCCACGATCACGATCGACGCGATGACGAACGTCACGGGCACGAGCGGATACCCGGCGATGCGATACGACGGCCGGTAGTCCGGCCGGCGGCGCAACCGCATCAGCCCCGCCGCCATCAGCGCGAAGAAGATCCACTCGGTGTAGATCACCCGCGAGAACAGCGCGCCGTACGTGTTGGTGAGCGCGAGCGCCGACGCCCAGATCGCCTGCAGCACGATCGCGCGATGCGGCGTGCCGAACACGGGATGCGCCGCCGCCAGCGGCTTGAACAGCAGGCCGTCGCGCGCCATCGAGTAGTACACGCGCGGACCGACGAGGATGATCCCGTTGACCGCGCCAAACGTCGAGATCATCACGAGCGCCGCCATGAGCGAGGCGCCGCCGCCGCCGAGCAGGACATCGGCCGCGTCGGCCGCGACGCGGCTCGACGCGCGCACCGCGTCGAGCGGCAGCACGCGCAGGTAGATCGCGTTGAGCCCCGCGTAGCACGCGGTGACGAGGAGCGTGCCGATGAGCAGGGCGCGCGGGATCGTCCGCGCCGGATCCTTCGTCTCGCCGGCCGCGTAGGTCACCATGTGCCAGCCGCCATAGGCGAAAAGCCCGGCGGCGATGGCGAGGATCAGGCCGCGCACGCTCTCACCGGCCGCGCCCACGCTCGCGGCCGCCTGGGCCGGACCGTGCCAGGCCAGGCCCGCCGAGATGATCGCCACGATGGCCAGCACCTTCGCCGCCGTGAAGACGTTCTGAATCCGGCCGCCATGCCGGACGCCGACATAGTTCACGGCGGAGAGCACCACAATCACGGAGACCGCGGTCAGCCGGCGGCCCGTGTCCGTCAGCGGAAAGAACTCGGCGGCGTACCGGGCAAACACGGTGGCGATGGCCGCGATGATGCCGGAGTGCATGCTCCAGAACATCGCCCAGCCCCAGAGGAAGCCGAGCGCGGGCGAGTAGGCTTCCTTCAGAAACACGTAGACGCCGCCCGTCTGCGGAAACGCCGACGCCAGCTCCGCGCAGACGAGCGCGCCCGCGAGCGTGAGCACGCCGGCGGCCAGCCAGGCGATCAGAATGCCCGACACCGACGGCATCAGCCTGGTGATCTCCGACGGCTGCACGAAGATCGACGCGCCGATGATCGTCCCCACCACCATCGCGGTGGCATGCGTCAGCCCGAGCGAGGGACGCAGCTCGGACATCGATCAGCGTGTCGCGAATTCGTAGCAGCCGGGCGTGACGAGCAGCCGGCCCTGTGGCGTGAAGAACAGGCTCGCCGGCGACAGCAGGGAGGCGGCCTGGAATTGCACCGTCCGCGTCTTCTCGCCGTGCGCGTCGTACACGTACGTGAACGGCGTCATCAACGATACCCACAGCTGGCCTTTGCCGTCGACAGCCGCCGTGCGCACCAGCGGCGGCACCACGGGCAGCGCGCCCTCGCGCTGCCGCGGCCAGACCGTCGGCAGCGAGACGATCGACGGGTCCAGCTCCACGCCTTCGATGTGCCGCTCGAACACCAATGTGCCCTGCGCATCATATTTCTGAAACATCGGCGCGCCCGTCTGAAACACGAAGAAGTACCCGCCCGTCGGATCGACGAGCGGCAGGCCGATGTTGAGCGCGAGGTGGACGTCGCGGTCCGATTCGAATCCCGTGCGGCGCAGCATGCCGAAATGCCGCACGACCGCGCCCGAGACGTCGAACTCCGAAATCAACGCGCCGGAGTCGGGACGATTCACGAGAAACGTCTTCTCCGCGAACGCCATCGATCCGACGCCGTTGATGACAATGGGGCCGAGCACGATGCGCGGCGCGACTTTCGACTGCAGGTAGAACCCGCCGAGAAACTGCCCGGCCGTCGTGAAGTACTGAATGCGCTCATTGCCGCTCGGCGCGTCGGCGACCGCAAAGATGTCGGCCGGTCCGAGCGCCAGCACGCCCGGCTCGAGCACGCGGCCCTGCTCGAAGCCGATTTGCAGGACCGTGCGCATCGTGGTCTTGGCCGCGTTGACGCCGTACACGGTGTGCTGGCGGCGGTCCAGGACGAGGTATTCGCCCGTCGAGGTCTGGACGAAACCTATCGGGGCTTCGAGCTGTCCAACCATGTGAGCGGGCAGGCCGCCGACGGCCGCCAGGGTGTCGACGGGCGGACCCATCGAGGCTCGGGAAGGCGGGCCGACGGCGAGCACGCCAGCGAGCGCCGCAACGGACGCCACGCGGCGGCGAGCGGGATTCACGGGGTATTTCTGCCATAATCGTCGCCCCGGTGCCAGCACGAGCGTGAGGATGCGCATGCCGAGACCATTCGGTCGACTCGTGACCTTCGGGATCGCCGCCACGGCGCTGACCGTGTTGACGCCCGGCCTGACGGCCCAGCGGCGCGGGCAGCCGCCCCCGCCATCCCAGCCGCCGCCGGCGTCCCAGCAGCAACCCGTCTTCCGCGCCCGCACCGATCTGGTGTCCGTCTACGTCGTCGCGGTGGATGCCGCCGACCAGCCGGTGCACGGCCTCACGAAAGACAACTTCACCGTCACCGACCGGAAGAAGCCTCAGCAGATCGACGTGTTCGACGAGATCTCGCACGAGGACACGCCGACGACGCCGGCGTTCACCCTGCCGCCGAATCTCAAGCACGACGTGGCGACGAACAACGTCCAGCTCGACGATCGGCTCGTCGTCATCGTGGCCGACGACCTGCACATCTTCAAGGACCGGGCCCAGCGCTCCAGGGATCTGATCAAGATGCTCGTGGACAAGCTCGGCACGAAGACGCCGATGGCGCTGCTCTTCACGAGCGGCAAGCACAACGTGCCCGTGACCGAGGACCGGTCGGTCATCCTGAACGCCGCGGACACGCTCAAGGGCATGCGCAGTGTCCGGCGGCCGGCGTCGGCGATCGATCAGCAGATGGCGCGCATGGGCGGCATCGATCCGGGCAACGTCGAGGCCCGCGCCGCGGCGGCGAGCGCCGCCAACAACGTCAGCCTGCAGGATTTCTACGACAACATGTCGTACTACAAGACGCTGCAGGACGCGTCGCACATGCTCGCGGGCGACAACGATCGCCGCAAGACGTTCGTGCTGATCTCGGAAGGCATCGGAAAGGACATGGCGTGGCTGCCCGAGCTGCGGCCGCCGAGCGAGGGCCAGGACGCGCAAGTCGGCTCGCGCGACCCGTCGAACCTGCCGGTCACGGCCTTCCACGACTACGCGATCCTCGACATGATGCGCGCGATGCGGCGATCGAACATCGCGACCTACGTCCTCGACCCGCGCGGCGAGGTGACGCAGGCGAACATGATGAAGGAGTGCTCGCCGTCGCCGGGCGGGTTCGGGGCCATGGATCCGTGCTCGAGCGGCCTCACGCACTTCAGCGGCGCGCTCCATCTCGCGCAGGAAGGCCTCGAGATGACTGCCGACGCGACCGGCGGCTTCGCCGTGACCAACTCCGACGACTTCGAGCGCGGCGTCGAGCGCATCGTCTCCGATCTCGACAACTACTATCTGCTCGGCTTCTACCCGAAGGACACGAGCGGCGGCGGCTTCCGCGCGCTGATGGTGACGGTCGATCAGCCGGGCGTGCTGCTGCGGTTCCGGATGGGCTACGAAGTGGGCGGCGCGCCGCCGGCCGGGCCGAAAACGAACAATCCGCTCACGGCGCTCGCGTTGGGGATGACCCCGAAGCGCGACCTGCCGCTGCGGCTCGTCGCCGACGCCTTTCCGAGCCGCGGCAAGCTCTCGCGCGTGGCGGCGACGATCGAAGTGACCGCGCCGCGCCGCGATCTCGAAGACGCGAACCACAATATCCAGGATTCGCTTCGGTACTTGCTGGCCGTGGCCGACGTGAAGAACGGCAAGGTCCTCAAGCAGCTGACGAACACCGCGAACGTCTCGTCGGCGAAGCCCGTGGGCGAGTCGGAGCCCGCGGGCATCAAGTACCAGATGCCGATGAGCGTCGAGCTGCCGCCCGGCCGGTATCAGTTCCGCGCGTCGGCGATCAGCTCGAAGCTGTCGCGAAGCGGCAGCGTCTTCCTCGATCTCGAGGTGCCGGATTTCACGAAAGATGCGGTGATGCTGAGCGGGTTGGCCGTCGGCTACGCCGACGGCCCGCACGTCACGCAGGCCAAGCCGCCGGGCGCGATCCAGATCATTCCGTTCGATCCGTCGCTCGATCGCGAGTTCAAGACCACCGACACCGTGCGCGTCTTCTTCGAGGTGGCGTGCAAGAATCCCGCGGCGACGAAGGCGACCGTGACGCTGGTCGACTACACCAACAAGACGGTTGCCACGCAGACGCCGTCGATGACCGGCGCGGGCGTCGGGCTCGTCGATCTGAAGATGCCGCTCAAGGATGTGAAGCCTGGGGCGTACCGCGTCCGTGCCACCGCGACGGACGGCAAGGCGACCGCGACAAAGGAGATTGGACTGATCGTTCGCTGACGTCTAGTACTTCGCGGTCTCGACGATCGCCGCAAGCACGTCCGCCGAGCTCGGCAGAATGACTTCCTCGAGATCCGGGCAGTAGGCGACCGGTGTGTCCATGGCGGCGACGCGCTTGACCGGCGCGTCGAGATACTCGAACAAATCGCTCGCCACGCGGGCGGCCAGCTCCGCGCCGAATCCGCACGTGAGCTGATCTTCGTGCGCGATCACGATGCGGCTGGTCTTCTTGACCGCGGCCGCGATCGCGTCCCAGTCGAACGGCGCGATCGTCCGGAGGTCGATCACCATCGTGCTGACGCCGTCCTTCTCGGCCTGCTGCGCGGCCAGCAGCGAGCGCTGCACGAGCGCGCCGTAGGTTACGACCACGACATCCGTGCCTTCGCGGCGCGTGGTCGCCTTGCCGAGCGGAATCGTGTAGCCCGTGCCGGGGTACTCGCCCTTGTTGTACGTCTGGCGGTACAAGTGCTTGTGCTCGAGGAACAGTACCGGGTCATCGCAGCGGATCGACGTCCGCAGCAGCCCCGCGGCGTCCTGCGCGTTCGACGGGTACACGACGCGCAGGCCGGGGCAGTGCGCGAAGATGCTCTCGGCGGACTGGCTGTGGTACGGCGCGCCGCCGCGCAGGTACCCGCCGCTCGCGACGCGAATCACCATCGGGCACGAGAAGTTGTTGCTCGAGCGGTACCGCATCATCGAGACTTCGTTGCGGATCTGCATCATCGCCGGCCAGATGTAGTCGAGGAACTGAATCTCGACGACCGGCTTGATCCCGCGCGTGGCCATGCCGACCGCGCGGCCGATGATGTTGGCTTCGGCCAGCGGCGAGTTGAACACGCGATCCGATCCGAACGCGCGCTGCAGCCCGTGCGTGACCTTGAAGACGCCGCCCTTGCCCTGCACCTCAGTCAGATTGTCGACGTGCGTCGCGTCCGCCACATCCTCGCCGAAGACGACGATGCGCGGGTTCTGCTTCATCTCTTCCTTGAGCGTGCGGTTGATCGCGGCGACCATCGTGTCCGGCTTGCCCTCGGGCGCGGCCGGCACGTCGAACGACGCGCTCGTCGGATCGACATCCGGTGAGTAGACCCACAAGCCCGCGCTGTCCTTGGGCGGCTTGGGCGCCTTGAGCGCCGCGTCGGCGGCTTCGCCGATCTCGCGATCGACGTCCTTCGCGATGGCGGCGAGGTCCGCGTCGGTCGCGAGACCGGCGTCCTTCAGCATCGCCGCGAACTTCGTGATCGGATCGCGCTTCGCTTCGTCCGCGCGCTCGCCCGGCGTCTTGTACAACTTCTCATCGTCGGACAACGAGTGCGAGTACGGCCGGACGCACGTGGC
This sequence comes from Vicinamibacterales bacterium, assembly GCA_035279905.1. Taxonomy (GTDB): domain Bacteria; phylum Acidobacteriota; class Vicinamibacteria; order Vicinamibacterales; family SCN-69-37; genus DATEGZ01. The sequence continues at coordinate 29,011 of DATEGZ010000257.1, read as the reverse complement.
GTGGACGAACGACGGGCCCTTGCGCGCGCGCGCCCACGCGACGGCCTCGCTCATCGCCTCGTAGCTCTCGAAGAAGTCCGTGCCGTCGCAGCGGATGACCTTGAGCCCGGGGTAGCGCTCGACGAGATTGGAGACGCTGCCACCCGGTGTCTGCACCTCGACCGGAACGGAGATCGCGTATCCGTTGTCCTCGACGACGAAGACGACGGGCAGCTTGCGGACGCAGGCGGTCGAGAGCGACTCCCAGAACTCGCCTTCGCTCGTCGTGCCGTCGCCGACCGAGACGTACACGACTTCGTCCTGCTCGAACTTGTGCTGGCGATCCGGGATCTCCGAGACGCGCTCGTAGAGCATCCCGGCTTCCGCGCAGCCGACGGCCTGCAGGCACTGCGTGCCGGTCGGGCTCGACTGCGAGACGATGTTGAGCGCCTTGTGGCCCCAGTGCGACGGCATCTGCCGGCCGCCGCTGTTCGGATCGTCCTTGGCGCCGACGCCGCTGAGGAACATCTCGTACGGCGTCATGCCGAGCGCGAGGCACAGCGCGCGGTCGCGGTAGTACGGGTAGAACCAGTCGTGCGCCGGCCGGAGCGTGAGGCCGGCCGCGACCATGATCGCCTCGTGGCCCGCGCCGCTGATCTGGAAGAAGATCAGGCTCTGGTTCTTGAGCTGGATTTCCTTGTCGTCGATGCGGCGCGACAAGAGCATCGTCCGGTAGAACTTGAGGAGCTCGTCGCGGGAGAACGTGGAGGTTGCGCGTGAGCTCGGGAGCGTGCTGGTTTTCATCGCTAGAGGCTCTGTCTGCCCCGGCAGCGACCGGGCAACCGTTCAATTATACTCCTATGAACTTTCCTATGACCGGGCGCGTCTCTCTCTATCGATGGGACGAGCTGTCGCTGGATAAAGTCACCGAGATGGTCGCCCGAAAGGTGATCGCCGGCGAGCGCCAGACGCTCGTGCAGATCTACCTGAAGAAGGGCGCGCTCGTGCCGCAACATTCCCACACAACCGAGCAGATGATTTACGTGCTGCAGGGCGCGTTGCGGACCCTGGTGGACGGCGAGGAGCTCACGGTGCGCGAGGGCGAGGTGCTCCAGCTGCCGCCCGGCGCGGCGCACCAGGCCGAGGCGCTGGACGATACGTTCGTGCTCGACGTGCGCGGAACTGAGACCTGAAGCTTGCCAACCGTAGCCGCGAGCCCCGCGAGCGGTTGGCGAAGGTTGGAGGAGACGGTATGCCTGCCCTGTTGCTGCTCGTCGCGATCATCATCATCGGCGGCCTGTGGCTCGTCGGGATGTACAACCGGCTCGTGGCGCTCAAGAACCAGACGAAGAACGGCTGGCAGCAGATCGACGTCCAGCTGAAGCGCCGCCACGATCTGATTCCGAATCTCGTGAACACCGTCAAGGGCGCGATGGAGTTCGAGAAGGGCACGCTCACGGCGGTGATGGAGGCGCGCGCGAAAGCGATGGGCGCGGCCGGACCAGCCGACGCGAGCCGCAAGGAAGGCGAGCTCTCGCAGGCGCTCGGCCGGCTGCTCGCGGTGGCCGAAAACTACCCGCAGCTCAAGTCGAACGAGAACGTGAAGATGCTGCAGGAAGAGTTGTCGGGCACCGAGAACAAGATCGGCTTCGCGCGGCAGTTCTACAACGACATCGCGACGAAGTTCAACATCTCGCGCGAGACGTTCCCGACGAACCTGTTCGCGAACATGTTCGGCTTCCAGGCCGCCGAGCTCTTCCAGATTCAGGACGCGGCCGACCGTCAGGTGCCGACGGTCGACTTGAGCATGAGCAAGTCGTAACGGCCCGTTCCAACCTGCCCGTGAACCTCTTCGAGCAACAGGCCGCCAATCGCCGGCGCACGTGGCTGGTGATGGCGGCCTTCGTCGCGATCTTTCTCGTCATCGGGCTCGGCATCGACTTCTTCGTCATCGGTGACGCGCAGGCGTACCTGCCGATGGCGACGATCGTCGCGCTCGCGATCGGCGGCGGCCGGGCGTGGTGGAGCGTGAAGTACGGCGATCGCGCGGTGCTCGGCTCGGCCGATGCGCAGCCGGTCGAGGACCGCATCAGCCAGGCCGCGACCGAGGACGACCGGTTGCGGTACCGGCAGTTTCAGAACGTCGTCGAAGAGATGGCGATTGCGGCGGGCGTGCCGACGCCCAGGGCGTACGTCATTCCGGACGATGATCCGAACGCGTTTGCGACCGGTCCGGATCCCGAGCACGCGTCGATCGCGGCGACGGACGGTCTGCTCCGCAGCCTGAATCGCGAAGAGCTGCAGGGCGTCGTCGCGCACGAGATGGGGCACATCCGCAATCTCGACATCCGCCTGATGATGGTCGTGGCCGCGCTGGTCGGCGCGATCGTGCTGCTGGCCGACTGGTCGACGCGCGCGATGCGGTTCGGCGGCCCGCGGCGCGTGCGGCGGAGCGGGAAGGGAGGCGGCGCGGCGGTTCTCGTGTTTCTCGCCGTGTGGCTGGTCGCGGCGGTGCTGGCGCCGATCATCGGCCGGCTGCTGGCGCTCGCGGTGTCGCGACGCCGCGAGTATCTCGCGGATGCGACGGGCGCGGAGCTCACGCGCAATCCCATCGCGCTCGCCAACGCCCTGGAGAAGATCGAGGACGCCGTCGAGCCCACGCCGGCGATCAAGCGCGGTACCGCGCACTTGTGCATCGCGGATCCGCTCGGCAAGCGGATCAGCGAGCGCGAGAGCTTCTGGTCGAACTTGTGGGCCACGCACCCTCCGATGGCGCGGAGAATCGCCGCGCTCAAACAGATGGCGCTGCTGCCCGGGCATCCGTAGCCAGCACCCGCGCGAACCGCGCGAAGACGAAGACATTGACGACCGAGAGCACGACCGTCGCGTCGATGCCCGTCTACGTGCGGTGCGTGACCGCCGGCCAGTCGGCGCCTAGTCCGTAGAAGAGGTACAGATTGAGCGCGGCGATGACCGAGACCGCCGCGAGCATGCCGCGATAGCGACGGTCGGCCGCGGCCGCGAGCACGAGCAGCGGCACGGCCGGATACCAGTGATTCTCGTGCACCTGCGCCGCGAGCATCGCGTAGGCGTAGGCGCACCACGCGGCCAGCGCCGCCGCTTCGGCCAGCCGCGTCAGATGCCGCATCCGCCAGCAGCCCCACGCGATGGCGATCGCCACGAGCGTCAGCCCGACGGAGCGCGCGTTGGGGTAACCGAGTTCGACGGCGCGCGAGATCGCGAGGATGTCGATGATTTGCGTCAGCGCGCGGCGCGCGCCCCACTCGGTCCAGGCGGCGGCGACGCGCAGCACCCACGTGACGATCCACCAGATGTTGGCCGCCTGCCCGGAGAGCATGTCGTGCGTCGCGAGCCGGCCGACCGCTTGCGCGAGGTTGCGTCCGGCGCCGCGAATCACAAACGGCGAGATCACCACGATGCCCGTGATCGTCCCGCTCGCCACCGCCGCCACCAGCGCGCGAAGGCGGGCGTCGCGCGCCACGAGCGTGATCACGATGGCGGGCACGACGAAGACGGCTTGTGCTTTCGTCAGGATCGCCAGCGCGGTCAGCACGCCGGTGGCCGCCGGCCGTTTGCTCCAGGCGCAGACGAGCGCCAGGACCAGCGGCACCGTCATTTCGGCATCGAGGTAGCCCAGCACCGGCCCGTTCAAGATCACGAGCGGGTTGAGCCAGAACGCCAGCGCGGCCCAGGACGCGGCCTCGCCGAGCCATCGCCGGCCACGTGTGAGCAGGAGCGCGACGAACCCGGCCTCGAACACGACCCCCGGCAGCTTCACGCAGGCCGTCAGCCAGCGCGAATCGTCGAAGTCCGGCGAAAACGATCGGTACAGCCGTCCCGCCAGCGCGAGCTCGCCGAGGACGACCGGCGGATAGTCGACGGTCGTGGATGCGGTGCGCCAGCGCAGCTCGCGATGCACGGGAGGATCGCCGCCGACGCCGTACACCTGGGTGACGTCGTGCGTCGCCGAGTAGCTCCAGATTTTCCACGTGAGGACGTCGCCCGTGCCGGAGAGCGGCAAGGCGAGCGCGCGCAGAAGCGCGCCAACCGCCAGACCTGCCACGAGCCACGTGCGCGCGCTAGTGGATGCGCCGCTCCCAGTCATCGTCGCGCCCGCCGCGATGGACGTTGAACTTGCGACGCATGCGCTCCATCCGCCACTTGGTGAGCCGATACTTCAGCTCGAGCCGGAGATCGGTCGGCCCCTTCAGGTACAACCAGCCCACGAGCATTCCACCGAGGTGCGCGACGTGCGCGACCGCGCCGCCGCTCGCGCCAATCGCGGAGATGAACGCGATGGCCCCCATGATGAACACGAACACGCGCGACGGCAGCGGGAAGAAGAACATGAACAGGATCTGCCGGTCGGGAAACAGCAGCGCCCACGCGAAGAGCAGTCCGTAGACCGCGCCGGACGCGCCGATCGTCGGCACGCCGGCATAGATGGCGTGCACCGGTCCCCACGGCACGAGTGACACGAGCATCTGGCAGACGCCCGCGCCGACGCCCGTCACGAAGTAGTACTTCGTGAACCCGCGCGATCCCCAGCGCCGCTCCAGGTCCACGCCGAACATCCAGACCGTGAGCATGTTGAACAGGATGTGCATCAGGTCGGTCGGCGAGTGGACGAACAAGTACGTCACCGGCTGCCACACGCGGCCGTGCTCGAGGACCTCCGCCGGGACGAGCCCGAACCACTCGATGATGCGGGCCGGGCTCGCCAGCGTGACGACGAACACGGCGAGGTTGGTGAGGATGATCGCCCGGACCGCCGGGGTCCAGGGACCCGGGCCGATCAGGTTCGCGATCTGCGATGGTGGCGGACGACGCACTTTTTCGATGCTAGCAGACTCAGCCGGTGATCCGGCTGAGAACGCGTTGCAGGGCCTGGCGGAACTCCTCGATGTGCAGCACCCAGGCGGCCAGGGCGAGGGCGCCGATGCCCACGCCGACGCCCGCGGCCACGCGGGTGACGCGCGCAATCACCGCCGATCCGAGCAGACGAACCGGCAGCACCCCGTGCAGGCTCGCGTCGGCGTAGTAGACCGCCACGCCCATCACCACGGACGCCAGCGAGATCTTCAGGAATGACCGGGTGACGCGCATCGCGTCCACGCCGCCGATCCGCCGCGACAGCAGCACGATCAGCAGGAGGGCATTGACGTTGGCCGCGATGGCCGTGCCAAGAGCGAGGCCACGAAATCCCATCACGGAGTTCAGCGAGAGATTGAGCGCCAGGTTCGTCAGCACGGAAATCACGCTGACGATGATCGGCGTGCGGGCGTCCTTGAGCGCGTAGAAGCTCGGCGCGGCAATCTTGACGACGGAGTAGCCGACGATGCCGGGGGCGTAGTACGCGAGCGACGAGGCCACCATCCTGACCGAGGCCTCATCGAACCTGCCGCCGCGATAGATCGCCTCGACGATCGGCTCCGACAGCACCATCAACCCAACCGTCGCGGGCACGCTCAACATGAGCATCAGCCGAATGCCCCACGAGAGCGTCGTGCGCATGCCGTCGTACGACTCACCGGCCGCATGCCGCGCGAGATCGGGGATCGCCGCCGTCGCAATCGACACGCCGAAGATGCCGACCGGCATGTACATGAAGCGGAATGCGAAGCCGAGCGCGGACGCCGCGCCATCGGTGCTGGTGGCGAGCGAGGTGTTGACGAAGATGTTGATCTGCGCCGCCGCGACGCCGAGCATGCCGGGCCCCATCAACATGAGCACTTCGCGCAGTCCCGGGTCGCGCGGGTTGAGCACCCACTCGTGGCGATAGCCCTCGCGCCGGAGGAGCGGCCACTGCGCGACGATCTGCGCGACGCCGCCGAGCAGCATGCCCATCGACAGCGCCATGACCGGCGTGATGCCGGCGCGCGTGAACACCGGCACGAAGATCACCGTGCACGCGATGAACACGATGTTGTAGAGCGCCGGCGAAGACGCCGGCACGAAGAACCGGCGCATGGCGTTCAACAAGCCCATGCACGCCGCGGCGACCGCGACGAGCAGCAGGAACGGCATGTTGATCCGCGTGAGCTGCACCGTCAGCTCGATCTTGCCCGGCGTGTTGGCGTAGTCGCCGGCATAGAGATTCGCGAGCGGCCCCGCGAAGATGATGCCGAGGACGACGAAGACGCCGGTCACCACCATCAGGCCGTTGATCACCTGCGAGCCGAGTCGAAACGCGGCGGGTTTGCCGCCCTGTTTCAAGTACCGCGTGACCGTCGGCACGAACGCGGCGCTCATGGCGCCTTCCGCAAAGAGATCGCGAAGCAGTGTCGGAATTCGTGTCGCCACGACGAAGGCGTCGTTCTCGAGCCCGGTGCCGAAGTAGCGGCCCTGGACCGTGTCGCGGACGAGACCGAGGACCCGGCTGGCCAGCGTGGCGGCGCCGATCAGTCCTGCGGACCTGGCGAGACGTTCACTCATCGAATGGCGTCGTGCGGCGGGCGAGGGGTTGGGCGATCACGACTGTGCGAGACCGCACGCTGGAAGCGTACCGAAAAAAAGAAGGGGCCTCAACCCCTGCGATTGAGGCCCCTGCCCGGAGGATGGATGAGAGGCTCTTGCGTGCCTTTCATTAGCGTTAGACGGGGGTGCCGCGCAGAAAGTTTGGTGGCGCTATCCGGCCAGCCGTTTTTTCACCGCGTCGCTCACCGCACGTCCGTCCACCGTGAGGCCGGTCAGATGCGCCATCACGGCTTTCATCACCTTTCCCATGTCCTTTGGGCCAGTGGCGCCGGTCTCCGTCACCGCGGCCTCGATGGCCTTCGCGATCGCGGCGGCGTCGGCGGCCGGCGGCTGGTAACGCTCGAGAAACGTAATCTCCGCCTGTTCGCGATCGACCAGATCCTGCCGCCCGCCCGTACGGAACTGCTCGATAGCATCCCGCCGCTGCTTGACCAGCGCGGCCACGACCTGCAGCGACTCGCTCTCGTCGAGCGCGCGGCCTTTCTCGACCTCGCGGTTCATCAGCGCCGCCTTCAGCATGCGCAGCGGCGCGAGCGTCGCCTGATTCTTCTCGCGCATCGCGCTCGCGATGTCCTGCGTGATCCGTTCCATGAACGTCGGCATTCCGATCCTCCCGCGCGTGTCAGTGCCCGAGCGCGCCGGTCCAGCTTATCGCACAGATCCACAGCATCCACGCCGCCGCCGCGACGCCGAGCGCCCGCCCTGCGGGGCCGCTCCGCCAGCCCGCGGCGAATCCGATTCCGATCAGTATCCCAATCACGGGCAACGCCGCGAGCAGGTGTCGCAAGTCGACCGGCGTGACGATGCCGACCACCATGAAAAACAGGCAGACGAGCAGCCACATTCCGATCAGCTTTCGGACCGGTGAGGCGTTCGGTCGCGTCCAGAGCGTCGCGGCGCCGACCAACGCCATCGCGATCCCTGCCACGCCGAACGTCACGTTGAGTCCCTGCGGCAGCTCGACGAGGCGCGTGAGCGGAGTGCGCCCACCGGCCGCGGCCGTCGCGTGTCCGGTTTCGCTCGCGATCCGTCCGAACGCCTCGCGGTAGACGTCCATGAAGTACGCGTAGTACACCGCGATCGAAAAAACGAGTGCGCCGACCGCCGCGATGACGAGCATGCGGCCGGACGGCCGCCATGCCCGATCCCGCGCGATCGCGAGCGCGCCGCCCGCGACGACGAGCTGCGTGCCGAGCACCGCAAACGTGCTCGTGTGCGACAGAAACGCCGCTGCCGCGATCGCGCCGATCGCGACGGTCACCGCCCATCCGGCCGCGAGATCCGCCACCGCCAGCCCGGCGACAACGAGTGTGACCGTCGCGAGCGACTGCGCGAACACGTTCGTGAGATTGGCCGTGACGATCACGCCGAATCCGAGCGGCAGCAGGTGATAGGCCACGACGCTCGAGACCGCCTCGACCTCGTCCTTCCGCCAGCGCATGACGAGGCGATAGAGCAACGCCGCCGCGCACGCATCGACGGCCACGACGATGACCCGCAGCAGCATCATTCGATCCAGAGTCGTCGGCGCGAACGTCGCGAACGGCCGGGCAAAGAGGTAGAGCCCGATGGGATACGGGAATCGGTAGTTGCCCGGCGCGAGCGATGCGAAGAGGTACTGCCCGCCGAGCACATCCTGAAAACGATGCGTCTGAAAGATCGCGTCGTTGATCGGCATGTCGGGATGGGTGAGCAGGAGCAGCTGCAGCCCGACGGTCATGAACGTGATCGCGACGACCAACCGCCCGCCCGTCGTCCGGGCCGGCAGCGCCACCGTCGTGACCATCGCCGAGGCGAAGGCGCCGAGGGCGATCGGCAGCCACGGAAAGGTCACGAACGGGCCGAGGCCGCGCGTCATGATGAACGCGGTCGCGACGGCCATCAGGACGATCAGGCTCGTGCCGGCGATCCACGGGAGCGCGAGCGCCCCCAGCGCCGCCCCGACGACGACACCCACGAGGACGAGCGGGCGAAGATCGAGCGCCACGCGCGGCCCCGGTCCGGCCGGCGCCAGCTCGATGGAGTCGATTTGCGCGCCGAGCGCGCGATTGTCGCCCGGCCCCGGCACGAACGTCGGCGTCACCGTCCACGCGACGGTCAGGCCGCGGCCCCCGCCGGGCAGCGCGTCGACTTTGATCTTGCGGTCGATGAACCCGGCCGCGGGCAGCGTCGTGCGATCGCGTACGACGCCGTCCACGTTCGTGATGAGCTCCGGCGTCGTGCCGTCCGGACGCGATCCGCTGAGCTTCAGCGTGATGGTCCACGGCGTGCTGCGATCGAGCGTCGGAAACGCGAGCCCGAACGCGCCGTGCGTCCAGGCGAACCACATCCCGGCTTCGGTGTGCTCGGCTGGATAGAAGCCGGCCGAGAGCTTCGACGGTGGATCGGTGGAGAAGTCGATCGTGAGCGGCGGCTGCAGCCGGCTCACGAGGCCGGGCGCCGCGGTGAAGGCCGTTGCGCCCAAGGCGACGAAAATCACCGCGCGCAACAACGGCATAGCGGGCACTCTACTACGGGGGTTCGTTGGGTTCGTTAGGTTCACGAGCCCTGTCCGCCGAGTGCGGCCTCGTAGACGCGTTCGTACGCCTCCTCTACAGCCTTTGGACTGAAGTGCCGCGCGACGAGATCGAGGGTCGCGGGCAGCACGCGCACGGGCGATCGCAGCGACTCGTCGAGCGCGTCGGCCAGCTCCGACACCTGCCCCTTCGGCACGACCTCCACGTCGTCGCCGAACAGCTCGTGCAGCTCGACCCCGCCGGGGTGATCGGCGGAGACGACCGGCGTGCCGGACGCGAGCGCCTCCACGGCGACGGTTGGCAGCGCTTCGAGCAGCGACGGCAGCGCAAACACATCGGCCACCGCCGCGTACCTGGCGATCTCCTCGTTCGGCAGCAGGCCGGTGAAGGTGACGCGATCGGCGATGGCCAGCGCGACCGCCTGTGCCTCCAGGTCGGCGCGTAGCGGCCCGGTGCCGCAGATGACCAGCCGCACATCGTGGCGGCCGCGGGCCAGCCGCGCGAAGGCCTCGATGAGAAACCGCTGTCCGGCGAGCTCGTGCAGGCGCTTCACGTTGAGAATCACGTGCGGTTCGGCGATGCCGAGGGCGGTCCGCCACGCCGCGCGCGTCTCTGCCGTCCTCGGCCTGAAGGCTTCGCTGACTGCGGGATAAACGACGACGAGGTCGCGGCGATCGAGACCGAGCGTGCGCGCCTTGTCGAGCAGCCGCTGACTGTAGAACGTGACGGACGAGGCGCGCCGGTACGCGCGCAGGAACGGATCGATCGGACGTCTGCGCCGGTAGTGCCAGATCTCGGTGCCGTACAGCGTGAGCACGTACGGGATTTTCCGCCGCGACGCCCACGCGGCCGCGACCTCGATGATCAGGCCGTTGCTGTGCAGGTGGAGCAAGTCCGCGCGGCTCGCCATGCGATCGAGGGCCTCGCCGATCGTCTTCGCGTGCCGCCACGTGTCGATCTTGAGGAGCCGCGCGACCGGGTTGGCCGCGCCGCGCCGCGGCACCCAGGCAACCGGGCCGGCCAGATCTTCCGTCGTCGATCGGATTTGCGCCGGCTCGTGCGCGACGAACGAGACATCCGCCCCGCGTGCTCGCGCCCAGCGGCCGAGCTCCGCGGGGAGCAGCGCGTTGGCCGCCTGATCGGGCGGCAGGTGCGGGGACACGTGGCAGACGCGCATGGGTCGGCGCGCGTCCTCAGGCCGACGCTCGCGCGGCGTTGGCCGGCGCGCCGGCGAACCGCCGGCGGAACTCGGCAAACGTCAGGGGCTCGGCGTGGAGCTCGCGAGTGGCGAACGTCAGCACCTTTGACAGGCGATCGAAGAACGCCTGCAGCTCGCCGTCGTTGCGGTTGTACGGACTCGTGCCGACGATCGCTTCGCTCGAGTGAAACAGCAAGTTCAGAATCGGCGCGCCGCGGCCGACGGCCTGACGCGCGAGCGCGATCATGTCGTCCGCGGAGCTGTACGACGGCCTGAGCCACCGGACGTGCGCCACGCGAAGCAGGCGCAGCACGCGCTTCGTCGTGTACGGCCACGGCGCTCGGCCGTACCAGCGCTCGACCAGAGCGGGAACGCGGCGATTGAGCGCGGCCGTGATTGGCAGCTCGAGCAGGTCGCTCGCGCCCGCACGCGTGGCGTCGTCGTACGACAGGAAGTACGGATCGAGCGGCGCGCCGACGAAGTCGGGTCCGCGTTTGTGCGCTTCGTAGAACAGCGGCGCGACGCTCGACTCGACGAGGTAGCCCTGCTGCTCCAGGGACGAGACGTGCGCGGCGGCGAAGCCGAACCGGCCCGAGCGGTACGAGACCGGGCGGACGCCGACACCAGTCCGAATCGCCTCGGTCAGCGATCGGAGCTGCGCGTCGAACTGTTCGATCGGCAGGGCCAGCGCGTAGGGGTGCCGCGCCACGTCCTCGGGTGAACACGGCGGCGTTTCCCAGGCGTGATGATGCGCGCCGACCTCACACGTTCCGCGCGCGAGCAGCCCGCGCAGCACCGACGCCGACCGCGCGTCGGCCGCCACCGGGTGCGTGATCACGTAGGTCGGCCGCACGCCGTGGCGCTCGAAGAACTCGTGCAGCCGGCCGAGCGCGTAGAGATTCTCGAACGTTTGATTTCGCCGCGCGGTGACGTCCCACTGATTGTCACCCTCGGTGTCGATCGCGACGAGCAAGGCCGGACGCGTGAGTCCGCTCATCTCTCATCGATCCTGGTCGGAGTCGCCGAGCGTGACGTGCCAGTCCTCGGTGTCGTCGTAGAAGCCGGAGTCCACGACGGCGCCGTTGATCTTCGCGACGAACTCCATCGTTGACTTGACGGAGTAGTAGCCCGACTTCTTCAGCAGCTTCCGGAAGCCTTCGTGCAGCGCGAAGGTGCGGATCTTGTCGGAGTCGGCGGCGCGCGCTTCGCGATCGATCCAGCGCAGCAGCGTGAGAAACCCCTGCGTGTCGTCCGGATCGGTGAGGTAATCGACGAGCAGCGTCACGCGCCCGCGCGGCTCCTGGATATGCCGGTAGACCACGTAGCCGGCGGCTTCGCCGTCGCGCAAGAGCGCGGCGATCGCGTAGCGGACGTGCGGCGCGTGGATGAACTTCCAGTTCAGGTACGACGCATCGCGGCGCACCGCGAACGAGAACTTGTCCTTGATCCGCTCCCAGAGCCGCGTGAAGCTCTCGTCGAAGTTGCGAATCGGCTTCACCTCGCCCTGAAGCGGACGCGACCGCGCGACGAGGCGAACCCACGGGAGCGTCACCGCGGACACCAGCCGGTTCAGGCCGACCGGCCAGTTGGCGCGTCTGAGCGCGCGCCGCGTCAGCGGCTTGACGAGACACGGCACCGGCCCGAGGTCCGGCCAGTGGAGCTTCTGAAACAGTTTGTACGACGAGTCCGACAGCCCCAGCCCGAGCGCCGCGCCGACGCTGCGGTCCCACGTGCGGAACAGCACTTCGCCGAGGCCCTGCCGCTGCCGCTCGGGCGCGACCATCACGTCCATGCCCCACGCGCCGCTGACCTCGCGGCCGTTGATGGTCACGAGCACCGGCATCGCCGCGTACTGCCCGACGATCGTCATGCCCTCGCGGGCGATCCAGATGAGCGGCGCGTCTTTCGGCGCGTGCGGATTGCGCCGGTACTGCCAGTCCCACCGCAGCCGGTTGGCTTCGGCCATGTCGGGGCCAAAGACACGCCGGTACAGCGCCTCCACCTGGCGCCGGTCGTCGGGACGGAAGCGTTCGATGTCGGGCATTGGCTCAGGCGGGCGCCAGAACGTATTCGATATTACCGATGAGCGCGTCCTGCGTGACCGGATTGTCGCGCAGCCATCGGCCGAGCGCCGCGGGCAGCCGCCGCACGGTGCTCGTCACGTGCAGTTCTTCGCGGACGACGCGAAGTCCCGCAGCGGCAATCTGATCGCGCAGCCGGCGCACGCGGACCTTTTCGAGCAGGTCGTCGTGCTTGACGATGCCCCGGCGCGCGTCGCGGATGAACGAGTTCTCGTGCGCCGGTTCCATCAGCGTCCAGGGCGCGTGCCGGGCGAGCGATCGAAACGTGCGAAACGCGATCGGGCGCCCGAGGATCAAGTGCAGCGGAATGGGCACGCGCAGCCGCGGCAGGTGCGCGCCCGCGAACGACAGGTACGGCGCCGTCGAGAGATAGCAGCGCCCCTCGCGCGCGAGCACGCGGCGGCACTCGCCGAGATACTGCCGCGCGTCGGGCACGTGCTCGATCACCGCGTGCGACAGCACCAGATCGAAGGCGCCTGCCGGAAAGGGCAGCGCGAGTCCGTCGGCCTGCGCGAAATCCAGGTTGTGCATCTGCCGTTCCTGGGCGAGCTTGACGCCGGCCTGGCTGAAGCGATCGATCGGATCGATGCCGACGACATGCCTGGCATGCTCCGCGAGCGACAGCGGCATCCCGCCGCCGCCGCAGCCGGCGTCGAGCACGCGCCCGGAAATCGTCACGCCGGCGCGCTCGAGAAACGCGAGGACCTTCGCGCTGCGGTAGTACTCGAACAGCGCGTAGTCGTACTCCGATCGGAACCGGCGATCCGCGTGCGCCTTGATCAAGTCGTCTCGAATCTCTCGCATGCCCTGGCTGGTGCGTCTATTTCGGCCGCTTCTCGATGAGCGCGGCTCGGTCGACGGCCGGTGTCTCGTCGACCGCAAATGTCGCGATGGTGTGATGCTGCGGATAGCGATCCAGGAGCTCCTGAATGAGCCCGGAGTCGGCCTGACTCTCGTACCCCACGCTCGGCAAATCGTAGGTCAGTATATAGCGCGCGTCATCGCGCTGCAGGCGGTCGTCGTAGTTGCCGAAGTGGTTGCCGATGAAGAGCGGCTTGATCCGGTTGTCGAGCGCGAGCCCGTTGGCGAGCTTGCCCTGAACGAGCGTGTCGGGCGGCAGCAGCCGGCCGAGCGCCACCGACGCCTCGTAGTTCAACTCGCTCCGGCCGCCAGCCCAGCGCGCGTATTCCACGACATTCAGGCCGACTGCGAGGGCCAGCAGCACCAGGACGAGCCGCCAGGGCGGCGGGCCCGCGCCGAGCCAGCCGACGAGCCGGCGCCATTGCCAGACGATCAGCAGGCTCATGAGACCGGCCGCTCCAGCCGAGGCCACGACCACACGATGGAAGTGATTCGCTGCGATGTCCTCGAGGAACGCCGGCCGAATGAACGAGCCTGCGACGATGTACCCGAAGAACAGCAGTAAGGGCAGCGCCATCAGCCGCGCCCCGGCGCGCCCAGCAAGATCAGCGGGCAGCACCGACTGGTGCCCGCCAGCCATCAGCGAGGCGAGCGCGATCATCGCGGGAATGAACATTACGTACCGGCGATCGTTGCCCGAATCGTGCACGACGAGCTCGAGCAAGCCGATGAGCATCCAGAACACCAGCAGCCGCTCGGCCGGCCGCGCCGTCCGCCAGCGGGCGACGATCGCCAGCAGCGAGACCGCCGAGATCGCGACGACCGGCGACATCCGCATGAAGATGGCCTGCACGATCGGCAGCCACGTCGCGCGATCCAGGAAGTGCCGCAGGTCGTACTCCGGCTTGCGCAGGACCGACATCTGCCAGTTGTAGAAGCGGTAGTCGGTCCAGTGCGGCCACACGAAGAGCGCCCCGACGACGACCGCCGAGATCGCGAGGCTTGCCAGCGTAATGACGGCCCCGCGCACCTGGCTCGGCTCTGGCGCCGCCACGCCGGCCCGCACCCGCAGCGCCGGAACCTCCGCAAGCACGATCGTTTTCAGCGCGTCGATCACGATCGCCGCCGCGAAAAACGCGGCCGCTGCTTTCGTGAACCACGCCAGGACGACGGCCGCGCCCGCGACGACACCCCAGGCGGCGCGGCGTTCGGCCAGCGCGTACGCCGCCCAGCCGATCACGATGAACGCGGCCATCGTCGATTCCATGAGCGCGGCGCGATTCCACATCACGAACGCGTAGTTGACCGCGAGGAGCGCGGCACCGACGAGCGCCGCCCGGCGGTTGGCGGCCGCTGCAAGGCCGGCGGCGAGAAAGACAATGGCGACGAGCCCCGAGATCACCGGCACCAGCCGTGCCTGCCACAAGCCGACGCCGAATTCACGAAACGACACGTACTCGAGCGCGGTGAACACGGGCGCGACGTACACGGGATTCCACTCGTCGGTGCGCCACACGCCCCACAGCGCGCGGTTGCGCGCGTTGTGCGTCCACGCCCCCTCGTCGTGCCAGACGACGCCGACGCCCGTGACGCTGATCTGCGGCGGATCCGCGCGCAGCCAGAGCGTTCGCAGCGTCGTCCCGGTTGCGAGGATGACGAGCAGCCAGACGAGAAAGGCGCGGCGCGACACCTCAGCCTCGCCGCCGCCACACCGCGAACATCGTCGTTTCGCGATCGGGGACGTAGCCGGCCTCGAGCCACGCGCGCAGCTCTGCGTTGCCCAGGAAGAACTCCGCCGAGTTCGGCAGCGCTTCGCCGAGATGCCAGTCGAGCTTCTGAAGAATCACGAGCGCCGGCGGATCGCGCTTGAGGTCGTTTTCGAGGCCGGCGACGTCGTAGCCGGGCCGCCCCGCTTCGAATCCCAGCATCACCGGGCGGCTCCAGAAGAATCGCGTCGGGCTGCGGCGATGGCTCCACGCGCCGATGCTGCCGCCCGAGAAGCCAAACACGAGCACGGCGTCAGACGGCTGGGTCGTCTCGGTCACGTAGCGAATCATCTCATCGGTCGCGACCGCGTCGAATTTCCCGCCGGAAAACCGCGCCAGATACGCCGGCCGGTCGATTTTGCCGAGCGCGTAGTCGAGATCGAACCCGATGTTCTCGATGAGCGGCGGCAGGCCGCCGAATCGGAAGCCGGCCACACCGGGTGTTTCGACGCCCACACGCCAGAAGCCGATCACAACGAGCGCGATCGCGGCAAACCGCAAGCCCAGGGGACGGCTCCACAGCCCGGCAAGTCCCAGGCCTGCGGCCCACGCGAGCGCCGGCGCCGCCTGAACGAAATACTGCGGGAGGTCGCGCGCTCCATTGATCGCGATCGAGAGCGACGCCGCGCCGATCCAGGCGACGGCGACGACACCCGAGCGGTCGCGCGATCGACGAGCGATCGCGAGCAGCGCGCCGAGGCCGCCGAGGAACCACAACATGTCGATGCGCGCGCGAAGGATCGGGAGCGTCAGCGGGTACAGCACCGCGCGCAGCGGGCTCGCGTATGTTTCGCCCGAGTAGCGCACGTTGTAGACGATCGTGGCGAGCCGGAGGTCGGTGAGCGCGCCATGTACCTGGAAGTAAATCAACGCGATCGCCGTGACCAACGCGACGCCCATGCCGATCCGGACGAGGTCGATGTCCCACGGCCCGCGATTCGAACGATCACCTGGCGCCGGGGCGGCGATGAGCGCAATCGGCAACGCGTAGGCCAGCGCGTTGTACTTCAGCCAGATCGCGACGCCGAGACACACGCCCGCGAGCACGAGCAGCACGGACCGGCGCGCCGACGCTGAGGCCAGCACCATCGCGATGGTCACGAACAGCGCGATGAACGTCTCGCACTGGCTGCGGACGTAGACGCCGCTCAATCTCGTCAGCGACGGATGCGCGAAGAGGAGATAGGTGCACGCGGCGAGCCCGCCGGCCGCCGTGCCGCCAAAGCGGCGCCCCAGCAGGAAAAGGAGCCACGCCACCACCGCCGCCGAGGCCAAATCCGCAATCGCTACGACCGACTGCTGCGGCCACAACCGCTCGAGCAGCGCGTAGACGAAGAAGATCCCGGGTGGCTTCTGGTCCCACGCGGCCTGGTAGGGCACGCCGCCTTCGTTCACGCGCTGCGCGGAGTACGCGTAGAGGCCCTGGTCGCCGCCCGCGGGCTGCACGAGCGCAGGCACGCGTAGCAGCAGGAGGCAGAAGGCGAGCGCCGCCCAAACGATTCGCGACGTCGAGTCCGTGGCGGCGCTCATGCGGCAGCGGCGGCGACGCCTTGAATTATAGTGCTCACGTGGCGTCGCCCAAGCCGGCCGACTTGACGATGGTCGTGCCGACCTACAACGAGCGCGATCGGCTCGGAGAACTGACGACGGCGCTCTTCGACGCCTGCGGCCGGCACGGCGTCGAGCTCGAGCTCGTCATCGTCGACGACAATTCCCCCGACGGCACCGGCGCGATCGCCGACGAGCTCGCGCGCACGCGGCGGATGCAGGTGATTCATCGCGCCGGCAAGCTCGGCCTCGGCACCGCGGTCGTCGCCGGTTTCGCCGTGGCGTCCTCGGACATCGTCGGCGTCATGGACGCGGACTTCAGCCATCCTCCCGCGCTCGTGCCAAAGATGCTGGCGGTGTTTCGCGCGACCAGCGCGGACGTGATCGTCGCGAGCCGGTACGTGCCGGGCGGCAGCACGCCCGACTGGCCGCTGCTGCGCCGAATCATGTCGCGATCGGCGTGCTTCGCCGCGCGCGGCCTGTCGCCGATTCGCGACGCCGCGTCCGGTTTCTTCCTGATTCGACGGTCGATCGCGCAGGGCGTCCAAATCAAGGCCGGCGGCTTCAAGATCTGCCTCGAGCTGCTGGTGAGAGGCTGGCCTACGCGGCTCGTGGAGATTCCCTACCGCTTCGACGATCGCGAGCTCGGCGAGAGCAAGATGAGCAAGAAGGAAGCGGCGGGCTACCTGTTCCAGCTGAAAGATCTGTACGGCGTGCGGTGGAACGGCCCGGCGAAGGCCGCGCGCGACTACCGGCGGCTGTCGGCCGCCGACGTCGACAAGATCGTTCAGGCGGCGCGCTGATCGGCCTTGGCGGCCGGGGAGGCGGCGTCGGTGACCGGCGCGCCGAAGAGGACGCGGCTGGCGACGTGCCAGGCGACGGCCCACTTGGTCACGGCGAGCCTCGCGATGTCGCCGGCGTGCCGCGCCAGATACGACGGCCTGAGGTAGAAGCGCCGTTTGGCGCGGTTGATCGCGCTCATCACGACGCCTTCGTCGAGCCCGTTGCCCCGCAGCAGGTAGTACGAGTACTCCATGCGCGTCCAGTCTTCGCTCGCGAGCAGCCCGTCGCGCTTGGCTTTGGCGTGCAGCTCGGTGCCGGGGTACGGGACCGCCGGGTAGAAATTCGCGAAGTCGGGATCGAGATCGACCGCGTAGTCGATCGTGCGCTCGAGCGACGCCGGCGTCTCGCCGGGGTAGCCGAAGATGAAGAACCCGAACGACCGGATGCCGGCGGTGCGCATGTTCGCGATCGCGGCGCGAATCTTCTGTCCCTCGAGCCGCTTCATCATGTCCTTGCGCGTTTCTTCCGACTCGGTCTCGATGCCGAGCGCGAGCATCCAGCAGCCGGCCTGGCGCAGGCGCCTGACGAACTCCGGATCCACGAGGTTGTCCGCGCGCGCGTTGCCGAGCCACTGAATCGGCAGCTTGCGCGCGATCAGCTCGTCGCAAATCGCGCCGAACGACTTGACGTTGAGCGTGACCGTGTCGCCCCAGAGATAGAAGTACTTGAGGCCGAATTTCTTGTAGCCCTGCTCGATTTCGTCGACGAGCGCCTTGGCGCTCTTCTCGCGGAACTTGTGACCCTGATGGATCGGCGCGACGCAGAAGTCGCACGAATACGGGCAACCGCGCGACGCCTCGACGATCACGTACGGCTGATCGACGAGCGGCAGCCGGTACTTGCCGAGATCGAGCAGGTCCCACGCGGGATAGGGCGCCGTGAGGAAGCCGGCGAACTGGCCGTGCGCGCGATGCGGGACGATCCTTCCGTCCTTGCGATAGGTCGCGGTCGGCACGCTCGACAGCCCGTCGAGCGACTCGAGCGCGGCGATGCTCAGGACACCGTCCTCCGGCTCGCCGACGATCATCGCGTCCACGATCGGTGCGCGCTCCATCGAGTCGATCGGCGTCGTGGACACCTGCGGGCCGAACGTCACGAGCGGCGCGCCGTAGGTGGCTTTCAGTCTGGCCATCGCGGCGACGTCCGCGTCGAGCGTCGGCGTCGTGCTGGGAAACACGATGAGCGTCGGCCGGAACTGCTCGGCGTCCAGCCGAGCGATGAGCTCGGGCACCGATCCGTGCGTGGCCGTGAGATCGGCGAGCACCACGCGGCAGCCGGGCCGCTCGCGCAAGAGCGCGGCCATGAGCGCCAGCGTATACGGCGGTTTCGTCGTGCCGAGGACTTCCTCGCGCTCCTGACACCGGCCCTGACGCGTGAACGCGATGCCGCCGACGAGCGGCGGGTTCACGAGCAGCGTCCGTTCGCCCAGCATCAATGCGCCCCCGCCGGCGCCAGCACGGCCTTGGCCGGCGTAGCCGCGCGCGCGGCTACCGGCTCGGGCGACAGCTCGACCTTGCAGCAGCGCCGGCACACCGGAAACAGTCCCTCATCGAGCAGCTTCTTGCGCAGCGACACGTATCGCTCGCCCGTCCAGATCTCCTCGAGCGACTGCGTCGTCAAGTCGCCGACTTCGACGCGGATGAACGGACAGAAGTAGGCTTTGCCGCTGAACGACACACGCGCGTTGAGAAACGGATACAGGCACCGGCCCGCGAGCGGCGTGCCGGGCGTGTAGTAGTTGTCGAGAATGGCGGGCCGCACTTTCGGCCGCATGTCGAAGCGGATGCCGCGATCGCGGCACTTGGCGGCGAGCGCGTCGACCTGCGTGCGCACCCGCGCTGCGTCCACGCCCGGATTGGGCGTGACGTACGTCGAGATCAGCGACGCATCGCGCGCGCCGGTCAGCCGCACGGTCTCCTCGACTTCCGCGGGCGTGCTGAACATCAGGTGGTTGAGGCCGATCGCGTCGACGCCGAGCTCGCGCGCGACGTCGACCATCTTGTCCAGGGCGTCGAGCGTCTCGTGCGCGACCGTCGTGTTGATGCTGACGCGCAGCGGCGCGTGCTTGCGGCGCGCAGCGGCCTGCAGCCGGCGAAGCCCCGCCGACGTGCGCTCGAACGTGCCGGCGACGCCGCGCGCCTTGTCGTGCAGCCCGCCCGGTCCGTCGATCGACACGCTGATGTGCTTCAGGAAGCCCGCCTGCGCGAGGTCTGCCATCGCTTCGGCACGTTCTTCCGAGATGATCGTGCCGTTCGTCGTCATGTAGCCGCAGACGTAGCCCTTGCCGCGGAAGACGTCCATCACGTCGAGGATGTCCTTCCGCATGAAGATCTCGCCGCCGGTGAAGCTCACCTGCAGGCCCGACTCGTCCGGGAACGCGCGCTTCAGCGTCTCGAGCGGCAGCTCCTGGCGCCACTCGCCCTCGAGGTTCAGGAGGTCGCCGACGTAGCAGAACTCGCACTTCAGGTTGCACCGCATCGTCGCTTCGTAGACGAGGCCCTGGGGCAGGCGTCCGGCGCGGCCATCCCTGGCGCGCAGAAACTCCGCCACCGTCCGCTCGTACTTGCGGCGGCGATAGCGAGCCCAGAGCGTGGTCATCAACGGGACGGTCCGGGCACGCCGAGCGACGGCTTCGCGGACGCGGTGGGCGACTGTCATTCGTCAGGGCTATTGTACCGTTGTTGGTTCCGGGGTTCCGGAGTTCCGGGGTTCTGAGACAGCGTCCGGAACGAGCCTCGGAACCTCGGAACTCCGGAACCCCGGAACCACACGCTTCACCTCACCCTCGCCGTAGTAGTAAAGGCGAGCCTCCGAGAGTGAAGGGTCGAGCGTCAACCGGAACAACTCATCCTCCCCGTCGGGCCGAGCCTCGAGCTGGCCGAGCGGCGTCGTCACCGTCGTCGTCCGCCCCTTGTCGATCCATATCTCAAACGTGCTCAGGTCCGCAGACGCCAGGATGTTGCCGGTGTAGTTGCGCACGCGCAACTCAACCACGCCCGGTGCCGGCCGGCTGACCGCGACCGTCACGTCGTTCTGCACCACGCGCAGCAGCGTCCGGAATGACTTCGGCGCGCAGTCGCTCGTCAGGCCGAAGCCTTCCCACAGGAAATTGCAGTACGTGCCGCGAATGCCCACGGGCGCCGTCAGCAGGATCACGTCCCTCGTGCCGCAGGGGGCCAGGTCTGACGTCATGAGCGTCAGGGCGCTCGACGTCATCGTCGAGGCCCAGGCCCAGGCGCGGGCGGCGTAGTCGAGCTGGAGCGCCGAGAGCGCAAAGACGAGCCCGATGGCGGCGGAGACCGCCGTGTATCGGGCGAGCGTGAGGCTCGCGACGCCGACGAGCAGCGAGAAGCCGACCGAGGCGAGATAGAAGTACCGGCCGCCGCTGGTCAGCGACGAGACCGGCACGAGCGCGGCGGCGACGAACGCGAGCAGGAACACGACGCGCATGTCCCGCGTGATCCAGTGCGTGACGCGCAGCATGACGGCCGCCACGATGGCGAGGACGACCAACCCCG
Organism: Vicinamibacterales bacterium; assembly: GCA_035279905.1. Lineage (GTDB taxonomy): Bacteria > Acidobacteriota > Vicinamibacteria > Vicinamibacterales > SCN-69-37 > DATEGZ01. The sequence goes on along the minus strand of DATEGZ010000257.1, from coordinate 8,203 downwards.
CGAGGGCGTAGACGTTCGTGGTCTGGTCGAGGAAGTACGGCCAGGGCTGCGGCAGCACGATGGGGCTCGCCAGATAGAAGCTGGTGAACGCGACAAATCCCAGCTTCTCGCGCATCCACGCGCCCGAGAGCGGCACGTACAAGAGCGCCGCGGCGGCCGCGGCGATTGCGAGACCAATCGCGATCGCGGAGACGAGCGATCGGTTCTCGATGATCGGGACGGGCGTCTTGCCGGCGCGAAGCCGCGCCAGCAGCACCAGACCGCCGATCATCGCGGCGATCATCGCGAGCTTCGGCAGGCGGCGCGCGCTCGCCGCCACGTCGAGATCGACGGCTTGCGCACGCAGCACGGCATACGCCAGGACGACCACCACGAGCGGCACGAGCCGCCGCGCCGCCGTCTGCCAATCGCGCTTCTTGACGATGACGTCGGCTGCCGCGGCGATCACCGGCAGTGAAAGGGCGGATTCCTTCGAGAGGAGGGCGAGCGCGAAGCACCCGACGCCGATCCAGTACGACGCGACCTCGTCCCGCAGCAGAAAGAGCAGCGACGCCAGCATGAAGCACGTCGCCAGCAGATCGAAACGCGCCGCGATCCAGTACACCGCCTCGTGGCTGGCCGGATGCAGCGCGAACAGCAGGCCGCCGACCAGCGCCACGCGGGAGCTGTAGAGACGCCGCCCGAGCACCGCGACGAGCAGGCTCGCGATCGCGTGCAGCAGGACGTTGGTGAGGTGAAACCCCATCGCGCGCTGGCCCCAGATGGTCCAGTCGAGCGCGTGCGAGACGAACGCGAGCGGCCGGTAGTACTCGAAGAAGCCGAGCCTCCGGAAATACGCCAGCGGATCGTGCAGGCCCCCGAGGGTCTTGATCCGATCGAGGATGAAGAAATCGTCCGAGGTGAACGACAGGTTGAGCGCCGGCAGATAGACGAGGATTGCCGCCAGCGCGGGCAACGCGACGGCGCCGACGTCGCGCTTCGTCCACGAACGCGTCGGTGTCTCCGTCATGGCTGCGCGGACCGCCGGCGGAAGCGCGCGATGATCTCGCGCAGGAACGCAATCTCGGTCGCGCGAAAGAAGCCCGTGGCCCAGAGCAGCAGACCGTAGACGCCGACACACGTGAGTCCGCGCGCGACGAGCCCGGCCACCGGCGGAAGCGCCGGCACGAGCCACAGCGCCGCCGCCGCGGCCGCGACCCCCGCGACGACGAGCCGGATCAGGCGTCCGGTCTCGTACTGGATCGGGTACTGCCGCTGCGCGAACACGAACGCGACGACGAGCTGCGTCAGGTAGGACACGAGCACCGTGATCGCGGCGCCGACGACGCCGTAGTGCGGAATGAGTGCGAGTCCGGCCGCAAAGCCGACGCCGGCTGCCGTGAGCGTGGAGACGGGATAGAACTCCGTGCGGCTCGTCAGGTTCAGCCCGATCGACGTCAAGAGATACACGCCCTGGAGCGCGATGCCGACCGCGATCGTCGGCACGACGGGCAGGGCCGCCAGGTACTCGGGCTTGAGCATCGCGAGGATGACGTCGCGGGCGACGGCGGTCGTTCCGGCGACGAGCAGCACGAGCACCGCGACGCCGTAGGTCGTCATCTTGCCGAAGGTCTGCTTCGCGTCGGGCTTACGCGACGTCGCGTAGTAGAACGGCGCCCACGCCGTTTCGAAGGCCGACGTGAAGAACCGCACCGCCGTGCCGAGCGTCGAGCCGTTCTGGTAGACGCCCAGAGCATCGGCGTTGACGTTCTGGCCGAGCAGCAGCTTCGGCGTGCTCTCGAGCGACTGCTGCGCCAAACCGTGCGGCAGCCGCGGCAGGCCGAATCGCAGCACCTGCCGCAACTCGTCGGTCGAGAACATCGCGCCCACGAGCGGCCGGATCCATCGCCACAAGAGCGGCCACAGGACGAGCGTCAGCGCGAGGTCGGCGAGGTAAACGCCCGTGATCCCGAGACCGAAGCCAATCACGAGCACGATGCGCAGGATGAGCGTGCCCGCCGATCGCGTGAACGTGAGCGCGCTGTAGGTGACGGCCGCGTCGCGCAGCCGCATCGCGTGAAACGGAAAGAACGTGAACGTGACGAGGAACATGTTGACGAGCATCAACCGCAGCGCGAGCAGGTAGGTGTCGTCGAGCGGCAGCCACGCGGCGAGCGGGCCGGAAGCCGCCAGCGCGATCGCGAGCAGCAGGCCGTCGGCCACCAGGAGAAACCAGAGGATCGTGCTCGCCATCCGCCGGCGGGGCGCGCCGTCCTCGCGCTCATGGTAGAAGCGCATGAACGCGCCGTCGAGGCCCCACCGGTTGACGACCTTGATGAACGCCTCGAGCGATCCGAGCGTCGCGAGCGCGCCGTAGTCGACCGCGGTGAGGAACCCGCGCCTGACGTACACCGCCAGCAACAGGAAGTTGACGATGGAGATCGCGGCGTCGCCCGCGCCGTAGATCGCGACGCCCTTCGTCAGATGTTTCAGCCGGTCTCGCAAGGTCGCTGATCAGGGGCGCCTGAAGCGCAGCACGTTCAGGAAGCACCAGCCCGGGACGGGCAGCAGCCGCGTGAGCGTCGTGTGCAGCCAGCGGAGCCGCGCGGGCGATCGACGGATCCATCGCGTCAGCACCGGCACCGTCGGGAAGATTCCGCGGCGATCGACGGGCGCGAAACCCGCGCGGCGCGCGAGTTCGACGTACTCGCCAACCGGGCGGTCGCCCGGATGCTTGAGCGGATTGGCCGTGCGGATCAGCCGCCCGGCAAGCAGGAAGTGGACGCGCGACTGCAGGTGCGCGAGGTTGGGCACCGTGACGAGCAATTCGCCGCCGGGCCGCACCACGCGGAACAACTCCGCGAGCGCGCGCGATTGGTCCTCGAACGACAAGTGCTCGAGCACGTCGAGGCACAGCGCGCGATCGTAAGCGCCGTCGGGCGACGACAGCGCGGTCAACGATTCGCGCCGCACGATCGCCGAGCTGTAGTTCGGATCGACGCCCTCGATCGCGAGGCGTCCGCGGAACTCCTCGACGAGCACGCCTTCGCCGCACCCGGCGTCGAGCACGCGCGTGCCGGCCGGCAGACTCGTCAGGTGCTGCCGGACGATTTCAAGCTTCGCGAGATAAGTCGGGTAGAACTCCCAGGTGGGTGAGAGCTGGCGATGGTAGTCGCCGCGTTCCGCGTATTCCCCCGTCCGTGCGACGGAAGAGGGCGAGGGCATGGAGAGATTCTACAACCCTCCGCCTCCACGTCCCCGGCCTGTCGTATTCGGCGCGGGCGTGGGCGTCGGCACCGCGCCGCCCGGCGGCACCGTCTGCAGCGGCACGTACACGCCCGGCATCGTCGGGCGGTTCGGTTGCTGTGGCGGGGCTTGCTGCGTCTGCGCCGGTCCGGTCGGCGTCGGCGTCACCGGCGGAATCTCATCGTCGGGCATCGTCTGCACGACCGGCGCAATCTGCGGCGAGCTGCTGGGCGTGGAGTAGAGCTGCGTCGGGTGGCTCGTCGGAAGAATGGAGACTGACTGCCAGATTGACGCGCCCGCTCCGCCTTCCATGCGTGGATACAGGATGTAGCCCGCGGTGCCGCGGAGCAGCGACTCGAGCACGACCGCTTCGGGCTGAGCATCGAACTGCACCGTGATCGGCGCGCCGGTCAGCTTTTCCGCGTCCTGCATCCGCGTGCCGCCCTGGCGCGCCCATTCCGCAAGGATCTCGCGCACGGTCACGTTCTGGGCGACCAGCGTCACCAGGCCGTTGCGGTCGAACGAAAGCAGGAGCTTGCGCTCGGCCGAGGCCGGCGATTGCGCCGCCGGGTGCACGGTGACCAGGAGTAGAAGCCCGGCCGACAACAGGCCCGTCAGGATTTTGGCGCGCATACAGAATTCTCCGCGGATCGTCTGAGTATACGACGTCCCTTCAGGCTTATCGGCCGGTTAAACCAGCCGGCCCACCCAGAGGGGGGAGTCTTTCTTGGGCAAATCGCAGGATCGACAGATTTCCGGCCCGCCGCTCTCGAGATGCTGGCGGCGCACCGCGCGGTAGGCGGGCGAATTCCAGACCTGCGCGACTGTCGAGGTCCGCAGGTCGCCGAGGATGTGCCGGCCGTCGAAGTCGGCGCAGCAGAGCGAGACGCGGCCGTCCCACAGCACGGTGAACGTCAGCCAGAGGCGGTAGCACGGATAATTCACGTCGGATTTCGCGTTGAGCGTGCCCGCCCAGTTGTGCAGGTCCGTGATGTGGATCTTGTCGGCGACCTGGCTCCACTCGCGGATGAACGCCTGCTCGTCGGCGGAGTTGTTCTGCCGCACGAACGACAGAATGAGCTTGGGATGCGTGCGGCCAGCTTCCTTGCGCAGCCGCGCGAGCGTCCGGATGTTGCCGATGACCGTGTCGTATTCCAGGTTGAGCCGCGTCCGCTCGAAGACTTCCTTGCCGGCCGCGTCGACGCTGATGTTGATCGCGTCGAGCCCGGCGTCGATCATCCCGCGCGCGAGCTCCTCGGTGATCAGCGATCCGTTGCTGATCATGCCGACTTCCTTGATGCCCTGCTGCTTCGCGTAGCGGACCTTTTCGACGAGCTGCCGGTCGAGAAACGGCTCGCCATAGTTGTGGACGCGCACGTGCGTGATGCCGAGCGCCGCGCACTCGTCCACGATCTTCTTGAACAACTCCATGTCCATCACGCCCTGGCGGCGATGCATCTCGTCGCGCGGGCAGAAGACGCACTTGGCGTTGCAGATGTTGGTGCTCTCGATCTGGACAATGTCCGGCAGCCGGCGCGCGCGGTCCCGGCCGGTGGCGAGCAGCAGTCGGCGGATGGGTTTCGCGTTGGCGGCGAGCAGGCGCTCGGCGACGGATCGGGCGTGTCGCGTCAAAGCCACAGGTTGGTCAAGCCACTCATTTCAATTATGGACGATGCGCGGGCTCGAGCGTCGTGCGCATGTGCGCGACGACGCGCTCGAGGATGCCGTCCAGGTCGACCGTCGGCCGGTAGCCGACCAGCCGAGAGATCTTCGTCAGGTCGGGGACGCGCCGCGGCATGTCCTCGAATCCTTCCTGGTACGCCTCGTCGTAGGGCACGCGCACGATCTCCGACGAGCTGCCGGTGATCGTCCGCACACGCTCCGCGAGATCGCCGATCGTCGTCTCCTGCGTGTGACCGATGTTGAAGACCTGTCCGACCGCGCGCGGCTCGGCGGCGAGCCGGATCAGGCCCTCGACCACGTCGCCGACGTACGTGAACGAGCGCATCTGCCGCCCGTCGCCGTACACCGTGATCGGCGCGCCCGTGAGCGCCTGCCGCACGAACGTCGGGATGACCATGCCGTAGCGGCCGGTCTGGCGTGGGCCGACCGTGTTGAAGAGCCGCACGATGATCGCGGGCAGCGCGCGCTCGCGGTAGTAGGCGAGCGCCAGGAACTCGTCGAGCGCCTTGCTGCACGCGTAGGCCCAGCGGTGCTTCGGCGTCGGGCCCATCACCAGATCAGCGTCCTCGTTGAACGGCACGGCCGTGCTCTTGCCGTACACCTCGGACGTCGAGAAGACGACGACGAGCTTGTTGTGCTGGCTCGCTTGCGTGAGCACGATCTCGGTGCCGTGCACGTTGGTCTCGATCGTCCGCACCGGCGCCTCGACGATCAGCTTCACGCCGACGGCCGCGGCCAGATGGAACACCATGTCGGACCGCTCGACGAGCCCGGCCATGAGCGGCTCGTTCATCACGGTGTCGATGACGTACTCGAACCCGCGCCGGCCCTTGAGATGCGCGATGTTGTCCATCGACCCGGTCGACAGGTCGTCGATGACGAGCACCTCGTGGCCGCGGTCGAGCAGGGCGTCGGCCAGGTGCGATCCCACGAACCCGGCGCCGCCAGTGAGCAATGTTTTCATCGTGGATTCAGAATGGCCTCGGCCGCGCGTGCGGCTGCGTGCCCGTCGCTGCGCATCCCGTGGGCGCTGGTGAAGCGCGATCCGGCGTCGAGCAGGTGCCGTCGCGCCCCCTCATCATACAGGAGCGCGTCCAGACGCTCGCCGACTTCGCCATCCGAGTGCGCGCCGAGCATGACCCCGGCTGACACGAACGGACTCAGATTGTTCGGCAGCCCGATCACGAGCGACGGCACGCCGAGGACGAGCGCATCGAGCGCGACCGTGGAGTTGACGGTGACGATGCCGTCGGCGACGGCCAGCACGCGCGCGAGATCGGTGGCCGCGGGCGTGACCGTGACGTTCGAGAGGCCCGCGAACGGCGCGGCGTAGAGCTCCGGGGTCTCCGCCGGGTGCGTCTTCACGACGAGCTGCACGCGCGGCCGCGCACGGAGCGCGGCAGCGAGCCCCGCCAGGTGCGCGCGTGCCTCGCTGAACTTCGCGGCGAGCACCACCGCGCGCTGATCGTCTCTCACGCCGAGCGACGCGCGAATCGCGGGGCGATCGCCGTCGGTGACCTGCGAGATCCGATGCGTGAGCGCGTCCAGTCCGGGATTGCCGGTGACGACCAGGCTCGCTCGCGAAAAATGCCCCGCCGATTCGAGCGACTCCGCGGCGTAGCCGTCGAAGAGCAGCGTCTTGTCCGGCGCCGGGAAGCCGCGATCCTCGCCCTGCCGTGCCATCTCGTCAGGCTCGTGCCGGTAGTTCAGCCAGTGGCGGTAGATGAAGCCGTGCTGCAGGCCGATCGATCGCACGCCGCGGCGCCGCGCTTCGAGCACGAGCGCGCGTCCCCAGCCGCCGGCCTCCGCGTAGGTGAGCACCGCGTCCGGCATCAGCGCGTCGATCGCCGACCCGGCTTCGTCCATGGCGCGCGCCGACCACGGCCACTGCAGCAGCGCGACGCCTTCGAGCTCGCGGCGGAGCACCGGCCAGAGATCGATCTCGCGGAACATCCCGGCCGCGCGCACGCCGCTGCCGGCGGTGATCGCCTTCGCGAGCTCCTGGCGCTGGCTCCAGAGCGCGAGCGAGTCCTTGAGATCGACGCGACGCGAGAGCCGCTCGATTGGCGTCACGAGCGGACGCGGACTGCCGATCGTCGTGACCGGATCCCACCAGCGCCGCGCGCGAAAATTCTGACGCGGGCCGACGCCGACGTACCAGAGGCCGGTCGGTCCGAGCCGCTCGGACAACGCCGAGAGCACCGGACCGATATAGCTCTCCTGTTCCGGTCCGTCCTCATCGGCCGACTCGCGCCAGAACGCCGTGTGGACGAACGCGGCCACGCGCGCCTTTCGCGGCACGATGGCCCGGGCCGGCCGCAGCCGCGAGAGCCGCGCCGTGAGGCCGATGAGGAAGCTGTCGCGGTCGCGCCCGTCCGGCTCCGCCACCGGTCCCAGCGCCTCGACCGGAATCTCGTGCGCGCGCCCGAACGCCGCCGCCGTGTCGCGGACGACGCGATCGTCGGTGTCGACGCGGAGACGCGCGGGCGCTTCCTTCGCGCGCAGCGCCTCGAGCGCCAGCGTCACCGCCACGGCGGTGTCCAGCCGGCGCATCTTGTGCAGAAACAGCTCCGTGAACCACCAGAGCGAATCGCCCCGATACACGAAGCGCTCGCGCATCGTCTGACCGTCGTAGGTGACGAGGCGCAGGCGCTTGATCCACGCGTTCGCCTCGACGCGCGCGGTCTCGCGGAGGTCGGGCGTGAGCCAGTCCGCGATTTCCGTGCGGAGCTCCCGGCCCTGCGGCGTGACCGACGTGAGCGTGGCCTGCATCTCAGGAGGTCGCGACGCGGCCGGCCGCCGGGCGCGCCGCGTCCAGCAGCTCGTTGGCCGCCTGCAGCACGGCGTGCACCGTGATGCCGTCCATGCAATCCGGCACGTGCCCGCGGCAACGCTCGGGGGGCAACCGCACGCGTCCGCACGGGCTGCAGGGCAAATCGACGCGCACGATGCGTTCGAGCGACGCCCGCGGACCGTACCGTTCGGGCTGCGACGGGCCGAAGAGCGCGACGACCGGCGTGCCCATCGCGGCCGCCAGATGCATCGGGCCCGTGTCGCTCGTGATGTAGAGATCGAGCCGCGCGAGGAGCGCGGCGAGCGTCGGCACGTCCATGCCGCCCGACGCGTCGACGAGGCGCAGGCCGCCGAGATCGCGTTTGACGGCGTCGACCATCGGCCGGTCCGCGTCCGTGCCCGTGAGGACGATCGTCGCGCCGCGCGCCCCGGCGAGCTCGCGCGCGACGCTCGCGAAGCGGTCGAGGTGCCACTGTTTCGACTCACGCCCGCCGCTCACGTG
>DATEGZ010000256.1:0-31280 GCA_035279905.1 Vicinamibacterales bacterium | reverse complement strand
CACCTGATTCGGTGGCCTTGAGCGTCGCAACGTCGAACTGATACGACTTGCCCGCGGTCGTGTAGCTGAAGCTGCGCCCGTCCGCGGCCCACGTGCCCGCCACCGCGCCGCTCGTCCACGAGCCCTGAATCTGCGGGCTCATCTTCGAGAACTGGTCGTAGCCGGGCATCGACGACAGGCGATCCTGCGCGCCAACGGAGGCCAGGGCCAGGACGAACATCAACGCGACGGCCGGGGGAACGAGCAACGGGCGCAGGCGTGTCATGCGCTCATTTTACGCAAAACGTAAAAACACTCCTGGTATCTTTTTGAGCAACGTATTTATCTCTCAAGGTATATATTCGACGAGACACATGACGCGCCCCCCCTCACCCCTGCCTCCGCACGTGTTCCAAATCCTGCTGGCGCTCGCCGATCGCGACCTGCACGGGCTCGGCATCATGCACGACGTGCTCGAGCGATCGGGCGGCGCGATCCGGCTGTGGCCGGCGATGCTCTACCGCAATCTTCAGCGGCTCGAGCGCGAGGGGCTGATCGCCGAGACATCGGGCTCGCCCACGCCGGAGGCCGGCAGCCCGCGCTACTTCAAGCTGACCGCGGCCGGACGCCGCGCGTGCGCGGCGGAAGCCGAGCGGCTCGCGGGCCTCATCGAGGTCGCGCGCGAGCGCCGGTTGTTCAGGAAGGCGTGATTCGTGGCTGACCGCTCCCGGCGCGCGTATCGGCACATCGCTCGTCTGCTGCCGGAAGACTTCCGTCTGGCGGCCGGCGCCGAGCTCGAGGACGCGGCGATCGCCTGCGTCGAGCGGGAGCGCGCGCGGTTTGGTCCGGCCGGTGTCGCGAGCGCCTGGGTCCGCATCGTCGCCGACACGGTGACGTCGGCGCTCGCGCTGCGCCGCCGACCGCGGCCGGCGTTCGTGCCGTCAAGCACCGATCCGAACCGACTCGTCGCCGTTCAGGGAATCACCGAGGGACTCATGGACAACTTTCGCAAAGACCTCCGCTACGCGATCCGGTCGCTCCGCCGCCAGCCGGCGTTCACGCTCATCGTGATCCTCACGCTCGCGCTCGGCATCGGGGCGAACACCGCGGTCTTCAGCGTGCTCAACGCCGTCGTCCTGCGGCCGCTCGGGTATCCGCACCCGGAAGAGCTGGAGCTCATCACGAGTCAGTTTCCGGACATCGGCTTCGATCAGTTCTGGGTCTCGGTGCCTGAGTTCGTCGAGTACCGCGACAACAACCATGTGTTCACGACGGTCGGGGCCTATCGGTCGGACGAGGTCAACCTGGGCGTCGATCCGCCCGCGCGCGTCGTGGATGGCATCGTCACGCACGAGGTGATGCAGGTGCTCGGTGTCAGACCGCTGGCAGGCCGGTGGTTCGAGGCGGCCGATTCGATTCCCAACGCCGAGCCGGTCGTGATTCTCTCGTGGGAGCTCTGGCAGCGATCGTTCGGCGGCAGCAGCACGATCGTCGGCCAGCAGATCACGGTGAACAACGTCTCGCGGCGGGTCGTCGGCATCATGCCGCGCGGGTACGACGTGCACGACCAGAAGATCGAGATCTGGCGCCCGCTCACGATCGATCCGGCCACGTTTCCGAACAACCGCGGCAGTCACGGCTACTACCTGGTGGGACGGCTGAAGCCGGGCGCGACGATCGCGCAGGCGCGCTCCGACCTCGAGGTGCTCCTGAGGCAGTGGAGCACCCTCGCGCCAAACACGCATTCACCGAATCTGACCAATCATCGCTTCCGGATCGATCCGCTGAAGGAAGACATGGTCGGTTCGGTGCGGCTGGCGCTGCTCGTGCTGCAAGGCGCGGTGGCGTTCGTCCTGCTGATTGCGTGCGCCAACCTCGCGAACCTGCTGATTGCCCGCGCGGATTCCCGCATGCGCGAGTACGCGGTGCGATCCGCGCTCGGCGCCTCGCGCTGGCGGCTGCTGCGGCAGCTGATCACCGAGGGACTCGTCCTGTCGATGGCGGGCGCGCTTGTCGGCTGGGCGCTGGCGTGGAGCGGCCTGCGGGCGCTGCTCGCGGTCAATCCAGACGCGATTCCGCGATCGACGGAGGTCTCACTCGACTGGAGCGTCATGGCGTTCACGCTCGGCGTGTCCGCCGTCACGGCGCTCATTTTCGGCTTCGTGCCGTTGCTGCACCTCGGTCGCGACCGCGTCGGCAGCACGCTCAAGGACTCGGGCAGCCGGTCGAGCACAGGCACCGTCCGAGCGGGCCTGCGATCGGCGCTCGTGATCGGCGAGGTCGCGCTCGCCGTGCTGCTCGTCGTGGGCGCCGGGCTCCTGATCCGGAGCTTCTTCAATCTGATGAAGGTGGACGTCGGCTTCAATCGCGCGCAGCTGACGACGTTCGGCATCGTCCTGCCGCGGGCGTCGTACGATCCGGCGCATCAGACCGCGTTCTTCGATCAGCTCACGGACAAGATCCGCGCGATTCCCGGCGTGCGGTCGGTCGCGGCGATGGATGGGCTTCCGCCGCTGCGGGACGTGAACGCCAACGACACCGACTTCGAGCACATCCCGAACGACCGGCCGCCGAACACGCTGCCGATTGAGAACGTGGATTTCTGGATGAGCACGACGATCGGCTATCCGGAGACGATGGGCATTCCCGTCGTCAAAGGCCGCACGTTCGAGGTGAAAGACATGGCCGGTCCGCCGGTCGTGCTGGTCAACGAGGCGCTCGTGCAGAAGTTCCTGGCCGACGTCGATCCGATCGGCCAGCGGCTCAAGATCAACGGCATGAAGTCGCCGTGGTTCACGATCGTGGGCGTGCTCAAGGACGTCAAGCAGGGCGGCGTCGACGCGCACGCGGGCACCGAGCTGTATCTCCTGAACGATCAGCTGCCGGCCACCGTCGGCTACGCGTACAACCAGATGAACATCGTCACGCGATCGAGCCTGCCGCTGAGCGCGCTGAATCCGGAATACCGGCGGGCCGTGCGCGAGCTCGATCCGTCGCTGCCGCTGATCAAGATGCGATCGATGGAGGACGTGATCGACGCGAGCGTGGCCCGTCCGCGATTCCTGACGCTGCTGCTCGGCGTGTTCGCGGGCCTCGCGCTGGTCCTCGCGGCGATTGGGACCTACGGCATCCTCTCGTATCTGGTCGCGCAGCGGCACCAGGAAATCGGCATCCGCATGGCGCTCGGCGCGGATCGCGGCGAGATCCTCCGCTCGGTGCTGACACGAGGCTTGACCCTGAGCGGCATCGGGCTGGTGATCGGTCTGGCTGCCGCCGCCGGGCTCACGCGCGTGCTGCGCACGCTGCTCTTCAACGTGACGCCGACCGATCCGCTGACGATGGGCGTCGTGGCGGCGATCATCGCGGGCGTCGCGGCGGCCGCCTGCCTCGTGCCGGCCTGGCGCGCGGCACGCGTCGATCCGATCATCGTGCTGCGCGATTCGTAGTCAGTCGGTCATTGGGCTATTGGGCTATTGGGTCATTGGGCTATTGGAAGGTCAATAGCTCAATGGCCCAATAACCCGATGGCCCAATATTTCCTCATTCCCCCCGCAGCGCCGTCAGCGGGTCCACGCGTGTCGCTCGGAGTGCCGGCACCCAGCTCGCCAGAACCGCGACCGCGAGCAGGAAGAGCGAGACGGCGACGAACGTGACCGGATCGAACGGGCTCACGTTGTAGAGCAGGCTCCTCGAGAGGTACGTGCTGAGCGGGGCCAGCAGGAGCCCGACGGCCACGCCGATGCCGGCCAGCAGCAGGCCGTACCCGATGATGAGGCGCAGCACCTCGCGCCGGCCTGCCCCCATCGCGACGCGCACGCCGATTTCCTGCGTGCGCTGCGCCACCGAGTACGACAGCACGCCGTACAGGCCGATGCCCGCGAGCAGCATGCCGACGACGCCGATCGTGCCGAAGATCCAGCCGTACAAGCCGTACTGCCAGTAGTTCAGCCGCCGCTGATCGTCCATCGTGCGGGCCTGGTAGAGCGGCAGGTTCGGATCGGACGCGCGCAGCGCCGCGCGGACGTTGCCGGTGATCGACGCGGGATCGCCCGCCACGCGGATCGTCAGTCCCATCGTCAGCGTCTGCTGATAGGCGTACGGCACGAACGCGACCGGCGTCGGCGCATCGGTCCCTTCGGGATCCACGCCGTAGAGCTTCGTGTCGCGCGCGACGCCGATGACGGTGAACCAGACAGTGCCCGCTTCACCTGACAGGTCCATCTGAAACCGGGCGCCGACGGCGTTGTGATCCGGCCAGAACTTGTTCGCCATCCCCTCATTGATGACGGCGACCGTGGAATGGGAGACGCCTTCCGCGTCGGTGAAGTCGCGGCCGGAGACGAGCGCCACGCCCATCGTCTTCAGGTAGTGCGGCGTGACGCCCATGAACGAGATTTGCGCCTGCTCGCCGTGCTCTTCCGGCCGGCCTTCGATGATGACCTGCCCGCCGCCTCCCCCGCCCGACAGCGGCACGTAGTTGGACGCGAACGCCGCTTGCACGCCCGCCAGCGCTTCGACCCGCTCGACGACGTCCTGCACGCGTCTGAGCTTGGCGTCCGGCGCGTCGTATTCGGCGCCCGGCATCGCGAAGCGCATCGTCATCAACGGCCTGACGTCGAACCCGAAGTTGTAGCTGTCGAGATTCTCGAACGTGCGCACGAACAGCAGCGCGCCGACGAGCGCGACGAGCGCGAGCGCGACCTGCACGACGACGAGCGAGCTGCGAAGGAGCGAGCGCCGCGCGCTGTTGCCGCGCGTCCCTTCCTTCAGGCTCTCGTGCAGGTTGCCGCGCGTCATCTGCAGCGCCGGAAACAGCCCGAACGCCACCGCGGTCGCGACCGCGACGGCGACCGCGTAGCCGAGCGACCGCCAGTCCATCTCCCAGTGGATGTAGTACGGCACCTGATCGGGCGGCATGTAGGCCGCGATCATGCGCGTGCCGACTTCGGCGAGCAGGACGCCCAGGGGCACGGCCGTGAGCGACACCACGACGCTCTCGGTCAGCAGTTGCCGGATGATGCGGCCGCGCGCCGCGCCGATGGCCGTCCGGACGGCGATCTCGCGCCGGCGCGCCGACGCCCGTGCCAGCATCAGGTTGGCCACGTTCGAGCACGCGATGAGCAGCACCAGCGTGACGCCGGCCATCATGAGCCAGATCACGCGCGTCACGTCCGGCGGAATGAATCGCTCGCGCAGCGTCATCAGCTGCATTTCCCAGTTCTGGTTGGAATCGGGGTACTGCGCGGCGAGCCGGCCCGCAATCGCGCGCACGTCCTCGCGCGCGAGGTCAATCGTGACGCCCGGCTTCAGCCGCGCCATCGTCAGCAGACTGCGGCTGGAGCGCGGATCGCTGGCGGCGACAGGCTCGAGCGGAATCCAGACTTTCTGACTGTTGGGATACTGAAATCCCGGCGGCATGACGCCGACGATCACCGCCGGCACCGCGTTGACGAGCACCGTGCGGCCCAGCACGGCCGGATCGGCGTGATATCTGGTCTGCCAGACGGCGTCGCTGATGATCACGACGCCGCCGGCGCCCGGTCGATCGTCTTCCGCCGTGAAACCGTGTCCAAGCGCCGGTGAAACGCCGAGCAGCGGAAACAAGTCCCACGAAATAGCGGCGCCCGCGAAGCGCTCCGGCTCCGCGCCGGGATCCGACAGCGTCAGGCTGCGCCCCTGGCTCGCGCCAAACGCGACGAACGACTTGTTGGCGGCTCGCAAGTCCTGCAAATCGAGCCGCGACAACCCGGACGCCGTCGCGCCAATCTTGTGATTGACGCCGGGAATGTTGACGATGCGATCCGGATCCTGGTACGGAAACGGCTTCAGCAGGACGCCGTCGACGATGCTGAAGATCGTGGTGTTCAGCCCGACGCCGAACCCGAGGCAGAGGATGGCGATTGTCGCGAAGCCTTTGGTGTGCCAGAGGCCACGCAGCGCGTAACGAACGTCCTGAAGGATCACGAAAGACTTAGACGCCCGGGAAGCCAACGAGTTCCAGCCGCCCGCGGGTCAGGCGGTCAGCCCGAATCGCGACTGCAGCACACACGCGCTGACGAGCGTCATCAGCACCTGATCGTACGCCACCTGCGCGCTCTCGTCCATCGTCGCGAGGCGGTCGAGCAACGCGACGACAGCTTTCTGATCGTAGAACGGCACGTCGGCCAGCGCCTTGCCGCGCAGCGTGTCCTGCACGAAGCCGTACAGCTTCTCTTTCGGATTGAGTGTGGCGGGCGGGCTGAGAAACGGGTGCTTCTGCCGGCGGTAGACCGTGTCAGTGATCACATCGCGCACCGCTTCGCGCAGCACGAACTTCTCGGTCATCCCGTTGATCTTCTGCCGCACGGGCTGCGAGCGAATCACCTCGACGACATGGTGGTCGAGGAACGGCACGCGGCCTTCGATCGAGTGCGCCATCTCCATGCGGTCGCCGAGCACGGTGAGGATGTACGTGGGCAGCAGCGTCTTGGACCACAAATACAGCGATTGATGCACCGGGTCGCGGCCGTTCAGCTGTTGACGCACGTCGAGGTCGCTCAGGAGCGGCTGATACGACGCCTGCGACGCCAACGTCGAGAGGAATCCCTGCGCCATGAGCTGGCGCATCTTGACCGCCCGTGCCGAGAACGTCTCGATCCACGAGGGCACGAAGCCGAGGACGCGCTTGACGTGCTCGAGCGGCGGCACCTCGCCGTGCGGCAGGAGCAGGCCGCGCGAGACCGGGTTGGCCTGCTCCAGGTCGCGCAGCAGCTTCGCGATGAGCGCCGGATCCTGCCCTTCCTGGTTGTAGAGGAGCATGTCGCGCCGGAAGTGCGCGTATCCGCCGAGCAGCTCGTCCGAGCCCTCGCCCGTGATCACGACCTTGTAGCCCGCGTCGCGGACGGCCCGGCTCAAGAGGTACTTCGCGACGCCGTGCGCGTTGATGCTGAACGTTTCGGACTGTTCGATCGCGTCGGCAAAATGATCGGCGAGGTCGTCTTGCCGGATGGGGATCGGATGGAACTCGGCGCCGGCGCGCGCCGCCATCTCTTTCGCTTCGGCTTCTTCGTTGTAGTCGCCGCGGTCGAACGTCAACGTGAACGCGCGAATGGGCTCGGGATGATGCCGCGCCGCCAGGCCCAGCACGGCGCATGAGTCCAAGCCGCCGCTCAGGTAGCAGCCGACCGGCACGTCCGCGCGCAATCGCAGCCGCACGGCGTCGTCCAGCGCCTGCCGGAATTCGGCGGCGTACTCGGCATCGGGGCGGGGACGCGCGTGAACGTCGGCCGTCGGGTAGTTGAAATCCCAGTAGCGATGGAGCTGGACGTGCTTGTCCGTCGCGATCACGTAGTGGCCCGGCGGCACCTGGAACACGCCGTCGTAGAAGGTACGGATTTGGTGGGCGCCGAACTCGACCGCGTGATACACGGACTCGGCGTCCCAGCGGGCCGGCACGCCCGCCGCGAACAGGGCTTTCACTTCGGACGCGACATACAGCGTGTCGCCGTGCACCGCGTAGAACAGCGGCTTGATGCCGAACCGATCGCGCGCGGCAAACATCCGGCGCTGGTTCGCATCCCAGAGCACGAACGCGAACTCCCCGCGCAGCTGATGCAGGCACTGCGTGCCGAGGTCTTCGTACAGATGCAGCGCGATCTCGCTGTCCGATCGCGTGCGCAGCCGGTGACCGGCCTGCTCGAGCCGGCGCTGCGTCGCCTCGAAGTCGTAGAACTCGCCGTTGACGACGATGCGCGTGCGTTCGTCTTCGCTCGCGATGGGCTGATCGCCCGTCGTGAGATCGATGATGCTGAGCCGCGCGTGCCCCAGCGCAACGCACCGATCATCCGACAGCCACTGGCGTTGTCCGTCCGGACCGCGATGATAGAGCCGCCGCGTCGCGCGCTCGACGACGTCGGGGGTCAGAGACGGGGTCCGGGAGAAGAAGGCGACGATGCCGCACATGGCGTGAGGGACTCTACTTCAATCTTCCCGTGCACGCGTCCGATGCAGACGAAAGGCTGCTCGGAGGCCGACTTGACCTCAGCGGCGCGCCAGATCTGGTCGGCTTTCGGCTCGGGGGCGTGTGGTGGCAGTCTTGCATGCCTTTCTCCCCCGGGAGATTCCCATGCGCATTCTTCGTTCGCTCGGTCTGTCGGCCGTGCTCCTGACTCTGTGCGCGTCGGCGGCTTCTGCGACACCGATTTCCTACACGCACACCGGATTTGGCTCGGGCACGCTGGACGGAGTGCTCTTCGGAGCGGCCGCGCCGATTGCGTTCACGATCAACGCGACGAGCGACACGACGACGTTACAGAACTGCGGCGTCGGGTGCTTGTCCAATGACAACACGTCCGCGTCGATCACGATTCAGGGCCTCGGCACGTTTACATTCATCACGCCCACCAGGTACTTCGAGAACGTCGGCGTCGTCGGGTTTTCGCGCGCCGGCCTCGGGGGCTCCGACTTGTTCAACGGGCCGGCCTTGTCCGGTTGGGACATGATCTCGTCGATTGGACCGATCGTCGGCACCGCGAATCTGTTCCAGTGGAGCACCACCCCCGTGAACACCAGCGGCGGCGTGTTGTTCTTCAATCCCTCGACGACGGCCTCGACGTTCACGGCCACCGTGGGCGCCCAGGCCGTACCCGAGCCGGCCAGCCTGCTGCTGATTGGCACGGGCCTGGTTGGGCTGGCGCGTCGATTCCGCCGCGAGTAGATCTCGACGCTAGCGCGCCAGCGCCCGCGCGCGCCGCAGGCTCAGCGCCACGATCGACGCGACGAGCGCGAGCGTGGACAGCGTGTAGAACGCGAGCGCGTACTTGCCGGTCACGTTCTTCACGCTGCCGAAGAGATTCGGTCCGAAGAACCCGCCGAGATTGCCCAGCGAGTTGATGAGCGCGATGCCGGCCGCCGCGCCCACGCCGCGCAGGAACGACGACGGCAGACACCAGAACACCGGCAGCATCGTGTTGTGCCCGAACACCACCATGCCCATGCCGATGACGACGAAGAGCGGATTGCCCGTCGTGCCGGCCAGGAACATCCCCAGCGACGCGATGAAGATCGGCACCGCGACGTGGACGAGCCGCTCGCCCGTGCGATCCGAGTGCCAGCCGTTCGACAACATGCCGCTCATGGCGACGAGCCCGATCAGCCCCATCACCAGCCCGACCTGCTGATTGGTGAGGTGCATCTGCTCTTTCATGATCGTCGGCGCCCAGAAGTTGATCCCCAGCCCGCAGAGCAGCGTGACGAAGTACGGGATCGCCAGCCACCACACGGTGGGATGGCTCAACGTCTCGAGAATGCCGCGATGTTGCGTGCCGGCGCGTGAGCTGTCGGTTGAGAGCTCGCTGGCGAGCCATGCCTTCTCGTCCGCGTCGAGCCACGCGGCATCGGCCGGCTTTTCTGTCAGCGTCAGCAGCACGACGATGCCGAAGGCGACCGCGGGCAATCCCTCCACGAGAAACAGCCACTGCCAGCCTGAGAGGCCGAACCGGCCGTCAAGACCGAGCAGCAGCCCGCCGAGCGGCGCGCCGACGATGCTCGCGATCGGGATGCCGATCATGAACCGCGAGATCGCGCGCGCACGGAGGCGCTCGGGATACCAGTGGCTCAGGTAGAAGATGATGCCGGGAAAGTACCCGGCTTCAGCGAGCCCCAGCAGGAAGCGCAGCGCGTAGAAGCTCCACTGGCCCCGGGCGAGGAGCATCCCGCAGGAGACGAGCCCCCACGTGATCGCGATGCGCGCGATCCACCGCCGCGCGCCCACCCGGGCGAGGATGATGTTGCTCGGCACCTCGAACAACGCGTAGCCGATGAAGAAGATGCTGGCGCCGAAGCCGTAGGCGGCCGGACTGAGCCCGATGGCCGCGTTCATCTGCAACGCGGCCATCCCGACGTTCGTGCGATCGAGGTACGAAGCGATGTACAGCAGGAACAGCAGCGGCAGCAGCCGCAGCGACACCTTGCGCATCGTCCGCCGCTCCATCTCGGAGACCGGGGAAGCGGCGGACGTGAACGCGTCGGTACGCAGCATCGGCTAGGGCTTGATGTTCTGGTTGACCCTGAACAGATTGTCCTTGTCGTACTTCCGCTTCGCCGCGACGAGCTTCTTGTAGTTGTCGCGGTAGGTCGCCTTGATCCGGTCGTCGCCTTCGTCGGCCATCATGAAGTTCACGTAGGCGCCGGGCAGGTTGTGCGGATGGAGCGCGGCCCAGTAGTCGCGCGCCCACTTCGTCATCTTTTCCTTGCTCTTGGGATCCGAATCGACGCCGACGATGACCTCGGCCCACTTGGCGTCGCGGTTGCCCCACGCCGTGGCGTTGCCCTTGACCTTCGACGCGACGCCGTCGATCGGATACATGTGCATCGTGGACTGCCACGTCGGCAGATCCGATCCGTGCTTCACGTGCAGCGCGATCGCCTCGTCAGTGAGCTCCTTCACGAAGTCGGCCTTCCAGTACCAGTTCTGTCCCGGCGGGTAGAGCGCGTCGAACAGGCTGTTCCAGACGGGATGGGGAATCGGGCCGACCAGATCCAGCGCCGGTTTCTTGAACGCGCGAATCGGCTTGAACATCTTCTCCGCGTTCTTGAGCGGCCCGGAGTAGCACCACGCGATGCCGCACATCTTCTTCATGTGCAGGTGTTCGGGAAATGGCGGGCCGGGCGGCACGGTCATGAACATGAAGAAGCCCGTCAGCTCCTTCGGCGCCTTGACGATGAACTTGCGATACCACTTCATGACGTCGGCGGCTTCGCTCAACTCGTACAGGGTCGGGCCCGCGTAGTCCGTGTGGACCGGGTGCATCCGGAACAGAAACGAGGTGACGACGCCGAAGTTGCCGCCCCCGCCGCGCAGCGCCCAGAACAAATCAGGATTCTTCTTCGCGCTGGCCGTCACCAGCCGGCCGTCCGCGAGCACGACGTCGGCTTCGAGCAGGTTGTCGATCGTCAGGCCACAGCCCCGGGTGAGATGCCCGATGCCGCCGCCCAGCGTCAAGCCTCCAACGCCGGTCGTCGAGATGATCCCCGCGGGCACCGCGAAGCCGAACGCGTGCGTCGCGTGATCGACGTCGCCCCACGTGCACCCGCCTTCGACGCGCACGGTCTTCGTGTCGAGATCGACGCGAATCCCGTTCATGCGCGAAAGTTTGATCACGAGCCCGTCGTCAACAGTCCCGAGGCCCCCGGCGTTGTGGCCGCCGCCTTGAATCGCGACGAGCATCTTCTGCTCGCGCGCAAACTTCACCGCCGTGACTACATCGGCCACGTCAGCGACGATGGCGATGAGGCGCGGCTTCTTGTCGTGCATTGCGTTGTAGATCTTTCGCGCCTCGTTGTAGTTCGGGTCGGAGGGCTGCACGAGCTCACCCCGGAGGCTGGACTTGAATGCGGCGATGGCGGCATCAGACGGCATGTGATTGCGCTCCTGCTTGGACGGGTATCAGCGCACGGGAGTCTACCGAATGGCGCTGAAAGTGCCAACTGCATACGCATTGCCGAAGGCGTGCATGGTCCCGGCAATCCAGACATTGGCCGTCCGGTGAAACACCATCGCGAACACCAGGCCAATCGCGAAGATGCCCGCCAGCATCGGCACGGCGACCGATACTCCCGACCAGAAGTAGGCATAGTGCAGCGGCCCGAACGTGAAGAGGGCGTTGCTCGCCAGGATCCCGCGCACGGCGCCCCATCGCCGCACGAGCTCGGTCTGCAGCATCCCCCGGTAGATCACTTCCTGGTAGAAACCGAAGATGAAGTACGGGATGAAGATCCGCCACACGACCGATGGGTCCGCCAGCGCGGCGCGTAGTCTGTCGCCAAACAGCACGACAAACACGATGTTGAGCAGAATCACGACCTGCACGAGGTACGACTTCTCCGTCGCGTTCCAGTTCACCCATCGATTGAAACCGACATCCGACCACCGGACGCCGGCGACGCGGACGGCGGCCACGGCGAGGCCAAGGTAAACGACCATTTCGAGCCACAACGGCAGGTACGCCAGCTCGAGCCGCGCACGCGCGAGCCTGAGGGCTTCGAGTCCGATCACGATCAACAGCAGACGGCGTCCCGCCGCCTCGCCGTAAGCGGGCCGTGCGGGTGGCTTGTCGAACAGAAAGGCGTGGCCTCTCCACAGGGCGCCCAGGCGGGATGAGCTCGAACGCAGATCATCCGCCATCGGAGCGCCCGCCTACTCTGCTCGCAGCACGGTCACCGGATCCGCGCGCATCGCGCGATTGGCCGGCACAATCGCGGCGACGACGGCCACCAGGAGCAACGCAGGCGCGACGCTGGCGAGTGCGATCGGGCCCGAGGACGGCCACCCAAACATGTTCGCGCGGACGACCGACTCGAGCGCCCACGCAGCCCCGATGCCCACGGACAGGCCAGCCACGGCCGGGACGATGCTCCCGCGGATCACGCTGCGCCACACCTGCGCGGGCTGTGCCCCGAGCGCGAGCCGGATCGCGAATTCACGCGTCCGCTGCGCAACGAGGTACGAGACGAGACCGAACACGCCGATCGCGGCCAGCGCGAAGGCCAGCGTGCCAAAGGCCAGCAGGATCGGCGCCTGAAACCGGGCCTCTCCGACCTCGCGCAGAAAATATGTCTCGAGGCTGATTGGCTCGACCTCTGCCGTGGCGCCGGCGATCGCCTTCGCAAGTACGGGACGGATGCGCCGTTCGAGCTCCGGTGCGGACAGGCCGGGAGCGAAGATCCCGGGCAGCATCGCCTCGGAATCGGACGCGCTTTTCGGGACGTAGACGAAGCCCGGGCCTTCGCGCTGCAAGCTGATGCGTATGGGCTGTATGACGCCGACCACGCGTCGCATGACGCCGGCCACGCTGATCTCCTGTCCGAGCGGACTGCCGTCAGGCCACGCCAGGTGCGCGGTCCCCTCGTCGACGACCGCGACCGGCTCGCCCACGGCAAACTCCGCGGCGGTGAACCATCGGCCGCCGCGCAGCCGCAGGTTCAACGTCTCGAAGTAGCCGACCGGGGCCGACACACCGGTGATCTGTCGGTCGTCGATCGCGCGTCCAGGCACGCTGACGCCTCGCGCAGACAATAGGCGAAGCGGTCCCACCGCACGAACGCCGGGAACGGACAGCAGTGCTTCACGCTCGATGGGAATTTCCTGCGGCGCGAGCGTCGATCCGTCACTCTTGTAGACCGTGACATGGAAGCGACCGTCGATGTCGAATCCGAGCGGCTGGTGGAGATAGCGCCATGTGCCGAGGCCGATGAAACACGTCCCGACCATCACGACGGTCGCGACGGCCAGCTGCGACGCCAGGATCGACGAAGAGAGCCGCGCGGGGATCGCTGAGGCCAGACGCGATCGACTGCGGCTGCCTGACGCGAGCGAGTGGGCCGAGGCGCGCCGCGCAGGCCAGAGCCCGCCGGCCGCGGCAATCGTGAATCCGATCACGGCGGCGAACGCCACGACCCGCCAGTCGAACAGCATCGGCACAAGCGCGATGTTGCGTCCGCTCGTCGGCCACTGCGGCATGTGACTGTCCATCACGGACGTGAGCGCGCGTCCGGCGGCAAGGCCGCCGGCGAGGCCGATCGATCCCAGCAGCAGACTCTCCGTCAGGAACAACCGCGTGATCCGCCAGCGACTGGCGCCGAGCGCCGTGCGGGTCGCCACTTCCGGGGATCGTGCAACACCGCGCGAGAGCAGCAGATGCACCAGATTGATCGCGGCGAGCAACAGCACGAGCATCGCACCCGCGAACAACACACGCGCGGTCGGGCGCCCGCCAGACAGCTGCGCTTCCGCGAACGATTTCAACCTGACCGTCCTCGGCTGGCCGTCTGACGCAGGGGCCACGACCTGCAGGGCCGAAGCGATCTGCGCGGTGGCCTGCTCCACCGTCATGCCGTCAGGCAGGCGGATCAACGGATGCGACGTGCGGTTCGGGTCTGGCTGGGCCGGAAGCGCGGGCGCAATCGCCTCCGGCGGACGGTTACCGTCGTCGATCGTCGAGACATCCGGCGCGAGAATGCCAACCACCATGACGCTCTGCGGCCGGTAAGCGCGAAACGTGAAGGTTCGACCGAGCGCGCCGCGGTCGCCATGGAGCTCGCGCGTCCAGAATTTGTAGCTGATCCAGACCGGCACGGGATCCTGCGCGAGATGATCCTCGGCGGTGAAGTCGCGGCCGGCGACGAGCGGCAGCAGCCTGACGGCCTTCGAGAAGCCCGGCGTCACATCCTGGACGAAGAACTCGACGGTGCGATCGCCGAGCGACAATTTGTCTTCCTGGATGCGGTGAGAGACGGTCCATTCCACGAGCCCGAGATCCGCGACCGCCGTCCGCCGGAGCGCGAGCGTGTCGGATTGCTTCAACCACTTGCCGGGTCCGGTCTCAACAAAGTAGGTCCGGTCGCTGCCAGCGGGGGGACGAAACAGATAGCCATCGGCGAAGGCGAAGATCGCCGACGCGAGGCCGAGACCCAGCACGAGCGTCGCGACGATCGTCAGCGACACCCAGGGCGCGCGCAAACATCCGCGCACCACGTATCGCAACTCCGCCAGCCAATCTGCCATGGCGCCCTCGGCGACAGCCGCTCAACGAGCCCGCGACATCATGCCAGATTCTCAACTCGCATGACGCGTGGCGGCCTCCGCGGCGTGGTATCCGCACATCCCGTGCACCCCGATGCCGGGCGGCGTCGACGCCGAACAGAGATAGACACCGGCGAGCGGCGTGCGATACGGCGTGAGACTGGCGACGGGCCGGGCAAAGAATTGCGCGAAGTTGGGCGCGCCGCCCGCGATGTCGCCGCCAACGATGTTGGCATTGCGCCGCTCGAGCTCGCCGGGGCCCATCGCGTGGCGCGCGATGACGCAGTCGCGAAAGCCGGGGGCGAACCGTTCGATCTGACGCTCGATCGCGTCGGTCATGTCGACGGACGACGCGTTCGGCACGTGGCAGTACGCCCACAACGTATGCTGCCCCGCCGGCGCGCGCGACGGATCGACGCACGTCGGCTGCACGGCGATGATGAACGGCTGCGACGCCACGCGGCCGTGCCACGTCTCACGCTCGCTGTGCGCGATCTCGTCGAGCGACCCGCCAATGTGCACGGTGCCGGCTCGCGCGCACGCGGCGGCGCGCCAGGGCACCGGCGCGTTGAGCGCCCAATCGAGTTTGAACACGCCCATGCCGTAGCGAAACGCGCTCAGGCGTCGCGTGTACGAGACCGGGAGCCGTGCGGCGGCCATGGCGACGAACTGCCGGGGCGTGACGTCACACAACACGAGACGCGACGACGGCAGCTGATCGAGTGACGCCACCCGCTCGCCGATCACGACCTCGCCGCCGAGCGACTTCAAGTGCGCAACCAGCGCGTCGGCGACGCGTTGGGATCCGCCGCGAGCGATGGGCCAACCCACCGCGTGCGCGGACAGCGCGAGACTGAGGCCGTACGCCGCCGTGGCGGTCTGCTCGAGCGGCAGCAACGCGTGCGCCGCCGCTCCGGCGAACAACGCGCGAGCCCGGGCGCCCCGGAACGCGCGTCGCGCAAACCCGGATGCGGATTGCATCGCCTTCAGGCCGAACGAGGCCACCAGCCACGGATGCGCCAGCGTGAACCGCCCGGACACCGACGCCATGAGCCAGTCGAAGAGCGGCACGTGCCGCGCGAGGTACGGCGCGAAAAGATCGCGATAGGCGCGCCGGTCGGCAACGTCGAGCGAATCAGCCGTCGCGTCGATCGACCGCTCGGTGACGACCGCCGTGCCGTCGTCGAGTGGATGGGCGAACGGCGCCGGCGGGTGCAGGAATTCAACGCCGTGCCGTTCGAGCGGCAGCGTGCGGAAGTACGGCGACACCGCAGTGACGGCAAACACGGACGCGCACACGTCGTGAACGAAGCCGGGCGCGGTGAGCGCCGCGGAGCGCAGACCGCCGCCCCACGTGTTCTCGGCCTCGTACACGCGCACGCGCAGCCCTTTTTCAGCCAGCCGAATCGCCGCAGCCAGTCCGTTCGGGCCGGATCCGACGACGATGGCGTCCAGCGCCTGCGTCATCGATTGAACGGGAGCTCCTGGATCCAGTTGAAGCCGCGGTTGACGAGCAGGAAGTTCTCCCGCGGGAACAGGTGCGTCTCCATTCTGATCTTCCGGTTGTTGAGCGCCCCGTCGAGCACGAGGCGATCCGGTGCGGACTGGTCCACGCTGAACGTCCCGATCGTCTTTTTCTGATCGCCCTGTCCCAATGTCAGCGTGATCGTCTTCGCCGTCAGATCGACCTGTCCGGGAACGGAATACGGCGTGTCGTCCATGCGCCAGAAGCTGATGGTCGTGGCGCTCGAAATGACCACGCGGCGCCAGCGTTCGTAGTCGCCCACGAGCGCCGCGCGCTCGATGCCGTCGATCGTCATGCGGTCGATCACCCAGATGCCGTAAAGCGGCGGCTTCGGCGCACCCGCGCCGAACGTGGACGAGCTCCGGATGCTGCCGGTGATGCCGCGCAAGAGAAAGAAGACGCCGAACAGAATCTGCAGCGCGACGCCCGCCTGAATCACGCGGCGCCGACGGCCGAGCGGCGGCACGGTGGACGCCGGCGCCGGCTGGTTCAGCACGAGCACCTTGAGGAGCCGCGGGATATCCGGCGCGAGGATGAAGAGCGACATCAGGATCAGGTGAAACGAAAACAGCTTCACCGGGACGTCGTACGTCATGTTGAGCGCAAAGATCTGGAGGCTGTCGAAGAGCGCGACGATGCCGCCGGCCGTCACGGTCATCGGCACGAACAGCAGGACGGCCGCCAGCAGCTCGGCCGATCCAACCACGCGCTCGTACGGAAAGGACGCGCCAATCGAGTACCAGAGCACGCCCATCGGCGAGAAGTTGCCGTACGGTTCGAGCAGCCGCGTGAGCGACGGCGCCGGCATCTGCAGCGGAATGAACTTCGCCGCCCCGTAGCTGACCATGGTGGTCGCCACCGCAAAACGCACGAAGAGGCGGAACCACTTGTGCATCCGGACGTAGTTCGGCCGTTTGCGATCGAGCACCGACCAGACGAGCGTGACCGCCGCCGCGAAGACGAGGAGGCACAGCGCAAAGACCCAGTCGAACATCTTGTCGCCGCTGCCGCCGAGAATCGCGAGCTGGCGCGTGTCGTGGAACACGTGGCGGATCACCCACATCACCGGCCCGGAGATGAAGCCGAGCGTCGAGAGCACAGGCAGGCCGAAGAACGGATTCATCGCCGGCAGCATCTGCGTGGTGAGGATGTACACGCCGAAGTAGACGAAGCAGAATCGGAACGCGATGCGCGTCGACAGACGCCAGCGCGGAATGACTTCGGTCGGAGCGACGTCCATGAGTCCGACGATGATGACGACGAGCGTCATCATCGTCAAGGACAGGTTAGAATCTCCTCACCCGTTCTCCAGGAGCTGCCCATGACCACTCGCACGCGCGTGCCGGTGTTGCTCGTTGCCGTCTTCGCCAGCGTCGCCGGTCTCGTGGCGACCCGCCAACCCATTGCCGCCGCCGGAGCCCAGGCGACCGCGGCCGCCCAGCCCA
Organism: Vicinamibacterales bacterium; assembly: GCA_035279905.1. GTDB lineage: Bacteria > Acidobacteriota > Vicinamibacteria > Vicinamibacterales > SCN-69-37 > DATEGZ01. Next base: position 13,771 of record DATEGZ010000256.1, on the reverse strand, counting down.
TGCCCGTCGATCCCGCGATCGCCACGGCCCGGCTGCCCAACGGCCTGCGCTACTACGTCCGCGCCAACCCGAGACCGGAGAAGCGCGCGGAGCTCCGGCTCGTGGTGCGAGCCGGATCGGTTCTCGAGGACGACGACCAGCAAGGGCTCGCCCACTTCGTCGAGCACATGGCGTTCAACGGCACGCAGCACTTTCCGAAGCAGGCGATCATCTCGTTCATCGAGTCGCTCGGCATGCGCTTCGGCGCGGACCTGAACGCGTACACGAGCTTCGACGAGACCGTGTACATGCTGCAGGTTCCGACCGACAAGCCCGAGACGATGGACCGCGCGCTGCTGGTGCTCGAGGACTGGGCGCGCAACGTCACGTTCGATCCGGTCGAGATCGACAAGGAACGTCCCGTCATCATGGAGGAGTGGCGTTTGCGGCGAGGCGCGGGCGCGCGCCTGACCGACAAGCTGTTTCCGGCGCTGCTCCAGGGCTCGCGCTACGCGGATCGCCTGCCGATCGGCAAGACGGAGATCATCCAGTCGTTCAAACCCGATCAGCTGACGCGCTTCTACAAGGACTGGTACCGGCCCGATCTGATGGCCGTCGTGGCCGTCGGCGATTTCGACGGCGCCGCGGTCGAGGGGCTGGTGAAGTCGCACTTCGCGTCGATGCCGGCGGCGTCATCGCCGCGGCCCCGTCCGGTGTACGACGTCGCCGACCACGCCGGAACGATTTACGCGATCAACACCGACAAAGAGCTCACCAACACGTCGGTCGAGATCGACAACCTGATGAAGTCGCGCGAGCAGGGGTCCGTCGAGGTCTACCGTCAGAAGACCGTGGACCGTCTGTTCTCTACCATGCTGAACGCGCGGTTCTCAGAGATCGCGCAGAAGCCGGACGCGCCCTTCTTGATGGCCTCGGTCGGACGCGGCAGCTTCATCGCCCGCACCAAAGACGAAGCGGCGCTCTCGGCGCTCGTCAAGGACGACGGAATCGAGCGCGGGCTCGACGCGCTGGTCGCCGAAGCGAAGCGCGTCAGCGAATTCGGCTTCACGCAGACCGAGCTCGATCGCCAGAAGCAGGCCGTGCTGCGCAACTACGAACGCCTGGCCGCCGAGAAGAGCACGCGCGTCTCGGCCAGCCGCGCCGACGAGTACATCCGCAACTTCCTCATGGGCGAGACGTTGCCGACGGCCGACGACGAGTACGCGCTGCACCAGCGCTTTCTGCCGACGGTCACGCTCGCCGAAATCAACAAGATCGCCAAAGAATGGTTCACCGACGCCAACCGTCTGGTCATCGTCACCGCGCCGGACAAGGCAGGCGTCGTCGTGCCAGATCAGGCCAGGCTCGCGACTGTGCTGACCACCGCCGCCACCAAACCGGTGACGGCTTACGTGGACACCGTGGCCTCCGCGGTGCTCATGGACTCCGCCCCGAAGGGCGGATCGGTGGTGAAGACGACGACCCGTGACGCCATTGGCATCACCGAGTGGGAGCTCTCGAACGGCGTGAAGGTCGTCGTCAAGCCGACGAACTTCCGGGAGGACGAGATCATGTTCCGCGCGTCGAGCCCGGGCGGGACGTCGCTCGCGAGCGACGCCGACTTCATTCCTGCCAACACGGCCGTTGGCGTGGTGATCGCCGGCGGCCTCGGACAATTCAATGCCGTCGACCTGCGAAAGATGATGACCGGCAAGAGCGCGAACGTGAACCCGTTCATCAACGAGCTGGAAGAAGGGCTGAGCGGCAACACCTCGAAAGCGGATCTGGAGACAATGTTCCAGCTCATCTACCTCCGGTTCACGCAGCCGCGTGCCGATGCCACCGCGTTTGCCGTGCAGCAGTCACAGCTCAAGACGATCCTGGCGAACCAGAGCGCGAGCCCGGCGTTCGCGTTCGGAGACGCGCTGAACGCCGCGCTCTACCAAAACCACCCGCGCCGGCAGACGATGACGGCCGCGACGGTCGACCAGTGGAACCTCGACAAGTCGATGGCGTTTTACAAGGACCGGTTCGCGGATGCGAGTGACTTCACGTTCGTCTTCGTCGGGAGCCTCGACCTCGCGACGTTGCGACCGCTCGTCGAAAAGTATCTGGCCGCGCTGCCCGCGACGCACCGGAACGAGACCTGGAAGGACATCGGCGTGCACACGCCGACGACGATCGTCCAGAAGACGGTCGAGAAGGGGATCGAACCCAAGAGCCAGGTGGCGATCGTGATGAACGGACCGATCGAGTACAACCAGGCGCAGCGCGTGGCCATCCGCGCGATGGCCGACATCCTGAGCACACGCCTCCTCGAGACCATCCGCGAGGACCTCGGCGGCACGTACAGCATCAACGCCGGCGCCAACTGGGTGAAGACTCCCAGACCCGAATACTCGATCAGGATCGACTTCGGGTGCGATCCGAAGCGGACCGACGATCTCATCAAGCGGGTCTTCGAGGAAATCGAGAAGCTCAAGACCGCCGGCCCGACCGACAAGCAGCTCGCGGACGAGAAAGAGGCGCTGCTCAAGGACTTCGACAACACCACGAAGCAGAATGCCCTGCTGCTCAACCAGATCAGACTGAAGTATCTGTACGGCGAGGACCCGGCGACGCTCTGGGACGTGCCGACGTACTACCGGAACCTCGACGCGGCGGCGGTCCAGCAGGCGGCGAAGACGTACCTCAACACGAAGGCGTACGTGCAGGTGGTGTTGATGCCTGAGAAGAAGTAAGTGCGACATAGAACGCTGACGCTCGCCTATCTCTTTAGGGATGCTGCCTGCAGGTCACGAAGAGATAGGTGGAACCATGCGCACATGGATCGGACGTTCGTTGACGCTCGTGCTGGCAGTGACGATGACGGCTTGTGGCCACACAAGCACCGCGCCTTCGCTGCCGCCGCCGGCGAGTGCGGCCGGCGTCTGGCTGGGCACGTTGGGGATCGGATCAACCGAGGGCCAGCCGCTCGGCATCCTCTGGGACGCGACCGAAACCGGCAACACCGTGTCCGGAACGGCGAGGTTCTACGCCGGGCCGCTCTCGACCGATCAGCTCCTCTTTGTCGGCGCCATCTCGGGCACGCGCACCGGCAATCAGCTCTCGCTGACCTACACGGCCACGCAGGGAACCGTGCCGGCCGGAAGCTGCGCGCTCGAGGGCATCGGCATGGCTACGATCAACGACGGGACGCTGACGGGAACGTTGTCTCTCAACGTCGGCACCTGTGAGGGCTTCCAGCCGCCGACGAGCATGGCACTGCAGCTGTCAAAGCAGTAAGTCACGCTTCCAGCTTCGTGGCGGCCAGCACATCGCCGACGCCAATCGCTTCAAGCTTGACGCCTCTGAGCACGACGCCCACGAGATCGCCTTGATGAGCTTCGCGCACGGCGGCGGGCCCGAGCTGGAGGCCGATGACGGCCGTCTTCGTGGATCCCGGGCGTCGGTCCGGCGAGGTCGTGTTGACGAACACGACGTCACCCACCTTCAAGGTGCCGCTCGCGATGTGGCCGGCCGCGACCGTTCCAAGGCCGGCGATGGCGAACGTGTCGTCAATCGGCATGCGAAAGAGCGGATCGGTCGCCATGGACCTCCTCGTTGCGCGACGGTTACGAAAGGTTAACGACAGCGTCACTCCCACGACAAGTGCTCGATACCGCCGGGCGCTAGCCTCGATCCCCTTGGAGGCTTCATGCGAGTGTTGCGACATTTGACACGATTTTCCGTCTGTCTGGCCGCGCTGGTCGCGGCGACGTCGGTGCTGCACGCGATCCGCGTCGAGATCGATGACAGCGTCCCGAACGCCAATCCGCGCGTCGGGTTTCCCGACAACGTCATCATCGACGACTATCAGCTCGAGCGAATCGCCCAGGGGAGCGATCCGCTCGAGAATCCGACGGGCATCTTCACGAAGTTCGGCATCCTGAACGACGCGAACCAGACGAAAACCGAGCCCGATCAGAACACGTACGTCGAGTTCGAGAACGGGCTCCCCGGTTCCACGCCCGGCTACAAGTACGGGCGCCGCTTTCTCTTTCAGGGTCACGAAAACAGCGGAGGCCAGGCCTACATCACACGCATCAACCTCGACGTCACGGATCCGGCCCACCGCATCACGCTCGTGACGCCGCCGAACGCGGCCGGCCAGACCGGGTTCAGCTCGATTGACGGATCGGTGTGGGATCCGTTCACGCGCACGCTGCTCTTCACGCAGGAGAACGCCGGCACGAACGGTGTGATTGAGGTCACGCCCGGGTGGCCGCCGGTGATCCGCACGCTCGAGGGCATCATCGGCAAAGGCGGATTCGAGGGCATCCATCCGGACGCCGACGGCGATCTCCTCATCGCCGAGGACGTGGGCGGCACGCTCGTCAACGTCGTGCAGAACAACACGCTCACGCCGCTCACCGCGCGTCAGCCCAACTCGTTCATCTACAGGTTCCATCCCTACGATCGGTCGAACCTGGCCGCGGGCGGCGTGCTCTACGCGCTGCAGGTGTGGATCAACGGATCGCCGATCACTTTTCACACGAACGACGCGGTCGGCGACACGTTCGCGGCGGTCCAGGTGACGCTGCACACACCCGGGCTCACGCACGGTGCGATGTGGGTCAAGGTGCATGACACCGCGGGCAACAACACCGCGCCGTTCAGCGCCAACGCGCTGGCCAAGACCGCGGGCGCGACGCCGTTCAAGCGGCCCGAGAATCTGATCTTCCAGCCGAACTCGGATTTCGAGACGTTCTTCTTCACCGCGACCGGCGACACCGACGCCGACGCCGGCCACCAGGCGCCGCTCGCGGCGCGCGGATCCTGGGGCGCGATCTTCCGCGTCCATTTCGACAAGCACGGCCAGACGGGCTCGATCTCCGCGATCGTGCGGGGCGATGCCGACCACGCGTCGTTCGACAACATCACCATGGCCGATCGCTGCACGCTGCTGACGGCCGAGGACCGCGGCGATGGCCTGCACGGCCAGCTCAACGCTCTCGACTCGGTGTGGGCGTACCGCGTGTGCGACAAGGACGACGACGACCACGGCGAGGGCCACGGCAACGGACACGACAGGAAGGACAACTGGACCGTGCGGCGATTGATCGCGCTCGGCCGCGACACCCTCGCCACCGCCGAGGACAACGAGCCGACCGGTCTGCTCGTCTCGGACGGCGAGACGTCAATCGGCGGCTTGCTCGATCGGACGATCGCGCCGCGAAACACGCGCTGGTTCGTGACCGAGCAGCATGGAAAGAATCAGGTGTTCGAAATCGTCCTGGCGGAAAAACACAAGGACAAGAACTGACAGGCGTTCAAGGTCCGAAGTCCGGCGCGCGAGCCGGACTTCGGACGCATCCCTCTTGAGCGCCGTCAGCGAAGCATCGGCTCGAGGTAGGGCCAGATGTTGTCGGCGACGACTTTCGCGCCTTCGACATTCGGATGGATCAGATCGCCCAAGGTCAGGTTCGGATTCCCCGCGACGCCCGCGAGCACGAACGGCACGAGCGGTTGGCTGAATTGCGCGGCCAGGCCAGGAAAGATGTCGTGAAAATCCGCCGCGTAGCCTGGTCCGTACGTCGAAAACGTCTCCATCCCGCACAGCAGGACTCGCACCCCGTGCGCCTTGGCCCGCGTGACGATCTCCGACAGATTGCTGCGGATCACGTTGACGGCGATGCCGTCGAGACCATCGTTGCCGCCAAGCTCCAAGACGACAATGGCCGGATTATCCGCTAACACCGTGTCCAGCCGGGCTAGGCCACCGGCACTCGTGTCGCCGGAGACGCTCCGGTTTCTGATCGTCCACGGCAGCGAGGCCGCCGCGATGCGCGCCTGAAGCACCGTGGGGTACGCCGCGCCCGGCAACGGCGTAATGCCGATGCTGTCGCCAAGTACGTCGATGACCGAACCGCCGCTGGGCTGTGAAGGACTGCCGGCCGCGCCGCAGCCGGCGGAGAGCAGCGCTAAGCCGAAGAGCGCGAGAAGAACGAACCGATTGACGGTACCCCTCACGCCAGCTCGCCGAGCGCTTCGGTGTCGCGGCCAGTCCGCCCCACGGTCACCCACTTGTGCACGGCCGTCGCGAGGATGACGATCACGAGCACCATCATCGTCACCGTCAGGATCGACTGGATGTAGCCGGTCAGGTGCAGCGCTTCGTTCGGGCCGGTCGCCATCACCCAGAACTGATTCTTCACGCTCAGAAAGCCGGCCGTGAGCGTCGTCGTCGCGAGGAAACAGAGCGGCACGAGCGTCGCCCAGACGTACTGGACCTTGCCCTTGTTGACCAGAATCGTGGTGCCGACCGAGAGCGCGACGCACGCGAGCAGCTGGTTGGCGACGCCGAACATCGGCCAGATCGTGCTGATGCTGCCGGTCCAGATGAAGTAGCCCCACGCCAGCACGAGCAGCGTCGTCGTGAACGAGGCGCCGGGGATCCAATCGGGCCTCGCGAGTGGCGGGAATGCTCGGCCCAGTAGTTCTCCTATCAAGAACCGTCCCACGCGTGTCCCGGCGTCGATGACCGTCAGGATGAAGAGCGCCTCGAACATGATCGCGAAGTGGTACCAGTAATCCATCAGGCCGCTCATGCCCGGAAGGCGGCTGAGGACCTGCGCCATGCCGATCGCGAGCGACACCGCGCCGTCGGCGCGTCCGGCCACGTTTTCACGGACCTGCGCTTCGAGATTTGGCAGATCGACCACGTGCTGATCGAGCGTGGCGTACACGGCAGGCGGCGTGTTGATCGCGAAGTAGTCGCCCGGGTTGAGCGTGCAGACGGCGACGAGAGCCATGATCCCGACGAGACCTTCCATCAACATCGCGCCGTACCCGATCGGCCGGATGTCGCAGTCCTTGTCGATCATCTTCGGCGTCGTGCCCGTGGCGATCAGCGAGTGGAACCCAGAAATTGCGCCGCACGCGATCGTGATGAACGCGAACGGAAACAGCGGGCCGGGCACGATCGGACCGCCGCCGGCCACGTACTGCGTCATCGCCGGCATGTGGACGACCGGATTGACGATGATCACGCCGATGACGAGAAAGACGATCATCCCGATCTTCATGAACGCGCTGAGGTAGTCGCGCGGCGTCAGCAGCACCCACACCGGGAGCACGGACGCGAGAAAGCCGTAGATGCCGAGCGCGATCACGAGCTGGTGCTTCGTGAGCGTCAGCATCGGCGCCCACGAGGACGCCGCGATCGGCCGGCCGACGACGACGGCGACCGTGAGGCCGATGATGCCGATCACCGTCGCCTCGCCGATCTTGCCGGGCCGGATCTTGTACATGTACAGGCTCATGAACAGCGCCAGCGGAATCGTCGCGGCGATGGTGAAGAGCCCCCACGGACTGCTGTTGAGCGCGTTGACGAACGGCACGCCGACGCCGGCAAGCGCGATGACGATGATGAAGAGGATCGCGATGGCCGCGATCAGCCCGGCGAGCGGGCTGATCTCCTGGCGTGCGATGGCCGCCAGTGACGCGCCCTTGCGACGCGTCGACCCCCACAACGAGATCATGTCGTGCACCGCGCCGGCGAGGCAGACGCCCGCGACGAGCCAGAGCAGCCCCGGCGCAAAACCGAACTGCGCGGCGAGCACCGGTCCGATGAGCGGGCCCGGGCCCGCGATCGCCGCGAAGTGGTGCCCGAAGAGGACCCACCGCGACGTCACGTGGTAGTTGTGGCCGTCGGCCTGCTTGTGCGCCGGCGTGATGTGCCGGTCGTCGAGCGCCATGACCTTGGCCGCGAGGAACGCGCTGTAGTAGCGGTAGGCCAGGATCAGGGCCGCGAGGGCCGGAAGTACCAGGTACGCCGCGCGCATGCCGGCGATTCTATGTCAAAGATACCCGGTCAGAGTTCGCCTTTCGCCGCGGCGAGGGCCAGGTCCGCATCCGAGGCCTCGCGGAACTCCCCTTCCCACTTCGAGACGACGACGGTCGCGAGGCAGTTGCCGATCACGTTGGTCATGGTGCGCGCCATGTCCATGATCGCGTCGACGCCGAGGATCGTCGTCACGCCCTCGAGCGGCAGGTTGTAGCTGGCGAGCGTCGCCGCGAGAATGACGAGCGAGGCCCGCGGCACGCCGGCGACGCCTTTGCTCGTGAGCATCAGCGTCAACATCATCGTGATCTGCTGGCCAACGGTGAGATTGACGCCAGCCGCCTGCGCGACGAACACCGAGGCGAGCGAGAGGTACAGTGTCGTGCCGTCGAGATTGAACGTGTAGCCGAGCGGCAGCACGAACGAGACGATGCGCCGTGGACAGCCGAGGCGCTCCATCACTTCCATCGCGCGCGGCAGCGCGGCTTCGCTCGAGGTCGTGGAGAACGCGATGATCGCCGGCTCGCGCACCGCCCGGACGAACTTCTTCAGCGGGATCTTGAAGAGCAGGATCACCGGCACGAAGACGCCGATGTAGAAGACCGCGAGCGCGAGGTACAGCGTCCCGACGAGGCGCCCGAGGCTGAACAGCATCTCCTTACCGCCCTGACCCACCGTGACGGCAATCGCCGCGGCCACGCCAATCGGCGCGTAGTGCATGATGATGCCGGTAAACCGGAACATCGTCTCGGCCAGCGACTCGCACCACGCGATCACGGGCCGGCCCTTCTCGCCAATCATGCCCAGCGCGATCGCGAAGATGATGCTGAAGACGACGATCTGCAGCACGTCGCCCTTGGCCATCGCGTCGATGATCGACGTCGGAAAGACGTGGATCAGGATCTGGTCCCAGGTCTGCGCGTTGGCCGACACGTCCGACTTCGCGGCCGAGAGCATCACGCCGACGCCAGGCTTGAGGATGTTGACCGCCAGCAGCCCGATAATCAGCGCGATCGTCGTCGCGATCTCGAAGTAGATGATCGCGCGAAGGCCCATCCGGCCGACGTCTTTGAAGTGTCCCGCGCCCGCGATGCCCGCCACGAGGGTCGCGAAGATCAGCGGCGCGATGATCATCTTGATCAGGTTCAGGAAGATCGCGCTGAACGGCTTGAAGAACGGAATCCAGTCCTGATGCGAGGCGTGCAGGTACAGGCCGATCGCGATCCCGATGCCCAGGCCGATGAAGATCTGTTGCGTGAGGGACAGACCCCGGCGTCTCGCGGTTGGCGCAGATGTGTTCATGGCGGTCCCGGGATGATATCCGAATCCCGAACGGTGGTGTCTAAGCCTTACAGAGGAAGGGCCCTTCCCCACATTTCATGTCGCAGGCGGCGGCGCTCGACCGCCGCGGGAGGGCCACATGCCATCGACGCTGTTCGATCAGACGTTCGCCGGCACGAAGAAAAACAAGCGGCCGTTCGGGACGGTCTCGATCTCAATCCTGTTGCACGCGATCGCGCTCGGCGTGATTGTCGCGCTGCAGATCTCGACCGGACTCGCCGGGCCGCCGATCATCTCGCACCTGCGCGCGTTTGCCGTCGAGCCGGATCTGCCGAAGCCGCCGCCGGTGACGGCCACGCCGCCGCCCGCCACCACGGCCGTCACGGTGGACCCGCACGCCGCGCCCCTCGACGCGCCATCGAAGATCGAACCTGAACCACCCGCGCTTCAAGTGACGGCTTCATCGGGCGCGCCTTCCGACTGGATGACCGGTCCCACGACGTCGCTCTCCGGGCCGCCCGCCGTCGCGAAGCCGGCCGCGCCTGAAGTTCCGTCGCGTCCCACCGGTCCCGTGCCCGTCGGCGGCGACATCCGGCCGCCGGAGCGGCTGACCTACGTGCCGCCGGCGTATCCCGAGATCGCGCGCATCGCGCACGTCGAAGGCAAAGTCATCGTCGAAGCCACGATCGACGAGTGGGGCGTGGTGAAGAACGTCGTCGTACGTCAGTCCGTACCGTTGCTCGACAAGGCCGCGATCGACGCGGTGTCGAAGTGGCGCTACGCGCCGACGCGGCTGAACGGACAGCCGATTGCGATTGTGATGATGGTCACGGTGACCTTCACACTTCGTTAGTGGTTCCGGGGTTCCGGGGTTCCGCGGTTCCGGAGTTCACGGGTCAGGCGAGTGTCACTGGCAGTTTGGGCGCAACCGTCCCGAATGCACGTGCCGCACTACCGATCGCGGGCGCGACGCAGATGATTGGTGTCTCCCCCGCGCCGGCGGACGGCAAGTCCCGCCGGTCGAGCAGCACGATCTCGATCGGCGGGACATCCTTGAAGCGCGGGACGCGGTACTCGGCCATCGTGCCGTTCGAGATCTGGCCATCGGCGAACTCGATCGCTTCGAACAGCGCGCCGCCGAGGCCTTGCACGATCGCGCCTTCGGTCTGGTTGCGCAGCCCGTCGGGATTCACGATGGCGCCGCACTCGTAGACCGCGATGAGCCGCTCGACTTTGAAGCCGTCGGCGGTCTTCGAAAGCTCGGCGGCGGTCGCGATGTAGCTGCCCTTTTCGACGCCGCACGCGATGCCGAGCGCGCGGCCCGGCGCGGACGGCTTCGGCCAGCCCGATTTCTCGGCGCACTTCGTCAGCACGGCGCGCAGACGGTCGTCCTCTATGTGCGCGAGGCGGAACGCCACGGCGTCGGCGCCGGCCGCGCGCGCGAGCGCGTCCATGTGCATCTCGCGCACGTAGTTGTTGGCCGTCGCCGCGAGCCCGCGGTACGAGCCCTGGCGAAACGGCGAATCCGTCGCGTAGAACTGGACGTGCTGATTCGGTACGACGTACGGCGTTTGCAGGCCGGCCGTGCCCGAGTTGTAGTTGTGGAACTCCCAGGACGAGAGCCGGCCTTGCGCGTCGACGCTCGCGCGCACGTCGATGACGCCAACCGGACGCAGGTAGCCCCACATGAACTCTTCCGCGCGGGTGTAGACGATCTTGACCGGCCGGCCCGCGGCTTTGGCGAGCCGCGCCGCTTCAATCGCGTGCTCGCCGGTGTGCTTGCCGCCGTACGCAGATCCCATGTCCGGCACGATCACCCGGACCTGATCTTCGGCCAGACGAAACGCCTGCGCGACTTCCGATCGCACGCCGAACGGCCGTTGCGTGCCGCACCACACGGTGACCTTGCCGTCCGCCCACTCGGCGACCGCCGACCGCGGCTCGAGCGGCACATGCGCGATGTACGGAATGTGATAGCTCGCGTCGACCACGTGCGCGGCGCCGGTGCGAGCGCGCCCAACGTCACCCGTGACGCGTCCGTTCCCGCCCTCGCCCGTCCGCGTGGTCTTCTTGAGGTGGTCGTAGATCGTTTGCGACGAAGGCTGGCCGGCGACGCGGTCCCACTCGACGTTCATCGCGGCCGCGGCCGCCTTGGCCGCGCGCTCGTGCGGCGCGACGACGCCGATGAAATTGCCGTCGCGCACGACCGTCACGCCCGCAAGCGCCTTCGCCTTCGAGTCGTCGACCGTCCGTGGCGTCGCACCCATCGCGATCGGCCGAATGACGCGGCCGAACAGCATGTTCGGCCGCACGATGTCCGGCGTGTACGCGTGCGCGCCCGTCACAAACGCGCGCCCGTCGACCTTGCGCGCCGGCTTGCCGCGCTCGACCCACTGGTCGCGCGGCATCTGCGCCGGCGCTGCATCGACGACGCCCGCCAGCGCCTTGCCGTTGGCGATCTCGCCGTACGAGAGCGATCGTCCGTCACGCGCGAGGACGCGGCCGTCTTTCGCGTCGAGCATCGCCTTGTCGGCCTGCCAGCGCGCGGCGGCCTGATCGATCAGGATCTGCCGCGCCGCCGCCGCGACCTTCGCCAGCTGCGGCGCCATCGTCGGCGTCGTCCGCGATCCGAACGTGCCCTGATCGAACGGCGTGAGCGCCGTGTCCGCCATCACGAGCGAAATCGACGCAAGCGGCGCGCGCAGCTCATCGGCGACCGTTTGCGCGAGCGACGTGCGGATGTTCTGGCCGATCTCGACCTTGCCCGTGTAGACGGTGACGTGACCGTTGCCGTCGATGTGCAGCCACGACGCGAGATCGCCAGGCATGGCGCCGCCGCCACGCCCCTGCCCTGACTCCTGGGCGATCGGATCGGGCAGCGACGCGACGACGAGCAGGCCGCCGCCCATGGCGGCGAGCGCCTGCAGGAATCCGCGCCGCTCCATCTCGAAGCGGTACGGCGGCGGCTCGCTGAGCTCGTAGCGTTCGGGCTCGAGCACCGGCCGGTCACTCATGGTCCGTGCCCTTCCCCGCGCCCGACATCTGGACGGCCGCGGCCTTGACGGCCTGCACGATGCGCGGAAACGCGCCGCACCGGCACACGTTGCGATCCATCAACTTCGCGATGTCGGCCTCGGAAGGATTGGGCGTGGTGCGCAGCAACCCGATGGTCGCGATGACCATGCCCGGCGTGCAGTACCCGCACTGAAACGCTTCGGCGTCGAGAAACTCCTGCTGCACCGGGTGCAGCCGATCGGCGGTGCCGATGGCCTCGATCGTGGTGATCGACTTGCCCGCGACGGCGCCGATGCGCGCCACGCACGACCGCGTGGCCTGGTCGTCGATGAGCACGGTGCAGGCGCCGCAGTGGCCTTCGCCGCACCCGAATTTGCTGCCGGTGAGATTGAGCTCGTAGCGGAGGACGGACAGGAGGCTGTCGCTGGCCTCGCCCTCCACCTCGTGCGTGCGTCCGTTGACCCGGAGCACGAATCGAGCCATGCGGTCATCTTAGCTCAGGCGCAATGGCCCGATCACCCAATAGCCCAATGACCCAATGACCCAATGGCCCAATGACCCAATGGCCCAATAGCTCGATCGCTCCATCGCCCCGGTTTGGTGTACCTTCGCCCGGTGAAGTGTCTCGTCACCGGTGGCGCCGGGTTCGTCGGATCGACCCTGGCGCTGCTCCTCCAGCGCGACGTCCCGGGCATCGAGGTCACGGCGTTCGACAACCTGCGGCGCCGAGGCAGCGAGCTGGCGCTCGACCGCCTGCGCGCCGGCGGCGTCACGTTCCGCCACGGCGACGTCCGGTCGGCGGACGACTTGGCGGACGCCGGGCCGTTCGACATCCTGATCGAGTGCTCCGCCGAGCCGTCCGTACACGCCGGCTACGACGGCAGTCCCGCGTACGTGCTCGACACGAATCTCACCGGCGCGGCGCGCTGCCTGGACGCGGCGCGGCGGTACGACGCGAGCGTCGTGTTTCTCTCGACCAGCCGCGTGTATTCGATTCCGGCCCTGGTCGCGCTGCCGCTCGAGCGCCGCGGCGATCGCCTTGATCTGGCCGCGTCGGCGTCCGGCCCTGGCTGGTCGGCGCGCGGCATCACCGAGCGCTTTCCGACGAGCGGGCCGCGGTCGCTCTACGGCACGAGCAAGCTGGCCGCGGAACTGCTCGTCGAGGAGTACCACGCCATGTACGGCGTGAGAACGATCGTCAACCGCTGCGGTCTCATCGCGGGGCCGTGGCAGATGGGCAAAGCGGATCAAGGCCTGATCGCGTTCTGGGCCGCGCGACACGAATACGGCGGCGAGCTCTCGTTCACGGGTTTCGGCGGTGAAGGACTGCAGGTGCGCGACGTCCTGCACGTGGCGGACCTGTTCGAGCTGGTGCGGATCGAGCTCAGCAACCTCACGCGTCTGTCTGGCCAGGTCTTCAACGTCGGCGGCGGCCCGGCCAACAGCGTGTCGCTCGTCGAACTGACCGGCAAGTGCCGCGAGCGCACGGGCCGGACGATCGCGATGGGTCGCGTGCGCGACACGCGCGAGTTCGACATTCCCTACTACGTCACCGACAACGCGCAGGTCGCGGCGGCCACCGGCTGGGCGCCGTCGCGCAGCGTCGACATCGTGCTCGACGACGTGTTTGCGTGGCTGCGGGCGCACAGGGCGTCGCTCGAGCACATCGTC
>DATEGZ010000255.1:0-7485 GCA_035279905.1 Vicinamibacterales bacterium | reverse complement strand
CACGGATTTCACGACGATCTCTCAAGCCGCGTTGAATCGCGTGGCCCGCGAGCTCAACGAACGGCCGCGCAAAACGCTGAAGTGGCAAACCCCTGCTGATATGCTCGCCTCTATCGTTGCATCGACCAGTTGAGGCCAAGCCGGAACCTCGGAACCACGACTATCTAATCAAGCGCTTGTCGATATCGGGAAGCGCGGCGAGCAGGACGTCGCCGACGGCCTGGAGGCTCGCGGCTGCGACGTGATCGAGGTCGTCGTCGGGCGTGTGCCAGGCCGGGTAGTCGAGATCGATCAGGTCGACGGCCGGCACGCCCGCCTCGATGAAGGGCAGGTGGTCGTCTTCGATCACGGTGTCGAATTCGACGAACTGCTGGTCGCGGCCGATGCGCTTGGCCGCCGCCCAGATGATGTCGTTCAGCCAGCCGGTCGAGTTGCGATCGCGGCGGATCTGCAGATTCTTGTCGCCGACCATGTCGAGCAGGATCATCGTCTTGATCGAGCCGATCGCCTTCGCCTTGGTGGCGGCCTGCACGTAGAACCGGCTGCCGTACGTGTGATCGAGGCCCTGCCAGTCGACGAACGCTTCCTCGCCGTCGAACCAGACGAGCTCGTACGTCAGCTCGTGCGGGCGATCCTTGAGCACGTGCGCGAGCTCGATCAGCATGGCCGCGCTGGACCCGCCGTCGCTCGCGCCAACGAAGCGCTGGTTCGGCATCAGCTTCGTGTCGTAGTGGCCCGTGACGAGCAATCGATCGGGCCGCCGGCCCGGCAGCGTGACGATCAGATTGACCATCTCGACCGGGCCGAACGGCGACTGCGCAGTAAAGGCCTGCTCCTCGACGGTGAACCCGAGGCTCGAGAGCTGCCGCGTGATGTAGGCGCGGGTCTGCCGGATCGCGGCCGAGCCCGCGGGCCGCGGGCCGATCGCGACGAGCTGGCGCAGGTGCTCGAAGGCGCGGGCGCCGTCGAAGGCCGCCGGCGCTGGCGCTGATTGAGCGGACGGGGTGCGCGCTTCGTCGGCCTGAGCGAAGTACCAGACCGACGTGCCGACAGCGGCGGCTGTGAGCACGATGAAAAATGACGCCGGGAGTAATTTTACGTTTTGCGTAAAACTACTCCCGGCGTCATCGGCAACGTCACTTCCGGTTTTCGCGCGGGACATAGTCGCGCTGCTGCGCGCCCGTGTAGATCTGGCGCGGGCGCGCGATCTTCTGATCGGCGTCGCGCAGCATCTCGTCCCACTGCGCCAGCCAGCCCGCGGTGCGCGGGATCGCGAACAGCACCGGGAACATGTCGACGGGGAAGCCCATGGCCTGGTAGATGAGGCCGGAATAGAAGTCGACGTTCGGGTAGAGCTTCCGCGTGACGAAGTAGTCGTCTTCGAGCGCGATCCGCTCGAGCTCGAGCGCGATGTCGAGCAGCGGGTTCTTGCCGGTGACCTCGAAGACCTCGTCGGCCGTCTGCTTGATGATCCGCGCGCGCGGATCGTAGGACTTGTAGACGCGGTGGCCGAAGCCCATCAACCGGCCCTCGCCGCGCTTGACGCGCGTGATGAAGTCCGGGACGTTCTTCACCGAGCCAATTTCTTTCAGCATACGCAGCACGGCTTCGTTCGCCCCGCCGTGCAGCGGCCCGTAGAGCGCCGCGGCCGCGCCGGCCAGCGCCGAGTACGGATCGGCCTGCGAGCTGCCGATCGCGCGCATCGTGCTCGTGCTGCAGTTCTGCTCGTGGTCGGCGTGCAGGATGAACAGGATGTCGAGCGCCCGCTCGAGCACCGGGCTCGCCTTGTACTTGAGCTCCGTCATCTTGAACAGCATGTTCAGGAAGTTGCCGGTGAAGCTCAGGTCGTTGTCCGGGTAGACGTACGGCCGGCCGATGCTGTGGCGATACGCGTAGGCGGCGATCGTCGGTACCTTCGCGATGAGCCGGCGCACCTGGAGGCGGCGTGATTCTTCTTCATGGATCCGCTTGGCGTCCGGGTAGATCGTCGAGAGGGCGCCAACGATCGAGATGAACGCGCCCATCGGGTGCGCGTCGTACTGGAAGCCTTCCATCAGCTTCTTGATGTTCTCGTGCACCATCGTGTGCAGCGTGATTTCGCGCACCCACGACTCCAGCTCCGCGGCCGTCGGCAGCTCGCCGAAGAGGATCACGTACGCCGTCTCGAGGTACGTGCTCTTCTCGGCCAGCTGCTCGATCGGATAGCCGCGGTAGAGGAGGATGCCCTTGTCGCCGTCGATGTAGGTGATCCGGCTGCGGCAGGCGGCGGTGTTCTGAAACGCCGGGTCGTACGTCATCAGCCCGAAGTCCTCGGGCCCCGTTTTGATCTGACGCAGATCGATCGCGCGAATCGCGCCGTTTTCGACCGGCAGCTCGTACTGCTTGCCGGTGCGGTTGTCGGTGATGGTGATCGTCTCTGCCATAAGGGGCCACGCGTCCTCGACCGCGTGCGTCATCTCTCCGGGCTGTCCGGCTCGTCCTCGCCATCGTCCGGGTCGGGCGGCGCCGTCTCGGCGGGCGCGCCGGCCACCCGGTAGCTGCCTGTCAGCCAGCGGCCGAGGTCCGCCAGCTTGCAGCGCTCGCTGCAGAACGGCCGCCACTCAGGCGCGGCTGGCCGCGCGCGGCAATACACGCACCGCGGCGCGTCGGACATCGGACTATTCTACTGTTTCCAGAAACCTTGCGGCCCTAGTGCTGCTGCTCGGCGTGGTGCCGTACGTCTTTCGCCGAGACCATGAAGATCACGTCCTCGGCGACGTTGGTGGCGTGGTCCCCGATGCGCTCGAGGTGGCGGGAGATGAGGATCAGATCGAGCGACGGCTCGATCGTGCCCGGGTCGCGCAGCATGTGGTTGAGGAGCTCGCG
Source organism: Vicinamibacterales bacterium (assembly GCA_035279905.1). GTDB lineage: Bacteria > Acidobacteriota > Vicinamibacteria > Vicinamibacterales > SCN-69-37 > DATEGZ01. The sequence goes on along the minus strand of DATEGZ010000255.1, from coordinate 4,620 downwards.
GAAGACCAGCGTCTTCAGCGCGTCCAGCTCGTCGTCGCGATCCAGCACGTTTTGCGCGAGGAGCGTGTCGCGCCGGACGTAGGCATCGAGCGCGTCACGCAGCATGTCCTGCGCGATGATCGCCATCCGCGGGATGTCGATCAGCTCCTTCACCGGCGGGTGCTGCAGGTACCGCCGGACCGCTTCCGCGATGTTCACCGCGAGATCGCCGACCCGCTCCAGGTCGGTGTTGATCTTCACGGCCGAGACGATGGCCCGCAGATCGACCGCCATCGGCTGGTGGAGCGCGAGCATCTTGAAGCAGCGATCGTCGATCTCGATGTGGAGCTGGTTGATGGCGGTATCACCGCCGAGCACGCGCTCGACGACCGCCGGATCGCGATCGACCAGGCCGCTGACGGCCAGCCGCAGCCGATCCTCGGCCAGGCCGCCCATTTCGAGCAGGCGGGCCTTGAGCTGCTCGAGCTCCTCCTGAAAGTGCGGGACGTGGCGTTCTGTCATGGCTTATCCGAATCGTCCGGTGACGTAGTCTTCGGTCAGTTTCTCGGACGGGTTCGTGAAGATCTTGTCCGTCGGACCGAACTCGATCAGCTTGCCCAACCAGAAGAACGCGGTGTGATCCGACACCCGCGCGGCCTGCTGCATGTTGTGCGTGACGATGACGATCGTGTAGTCCTTCTTCAGAACGTAGATGAGCTCCTCGATGCGCTGCGTCGCGATCGGATCGAGCGCGGACGCCGGCTCGTCCATCAGCAGCACCTCCGGCTGGATCGCCAGCGCGCGCGCGATGCACAGCCGCTGCTGCTGGCCGCCTGAGAGCGCGAGCGCGGAATCATGCAGGCGATCCTTGACTTCGTCCCAGAGCGCTGCCGACGTCAGGCTGGCTTCGACCCGCGCGTCCATGTCGCGCCGGCTCGTCGCCATGCCGTTGATCCGGAGGCCGTACGCGACGTTGTCGTAAATCGACTTCGGAAACGGATTCGACTTCTGGAACACCATGCCGACCCGGCGGCGCAGCGCGACGATGTCGGTCCTGGCGCCGTAGACGTCCTGGCCGTCGATCTGGATCTTCTTGCCCTCGACCCGCGTGCCCGGAATGATGTCGTTCATCCGGTTGAGCGTGCGCAGGAACGTGCTCTTGCCGCAGCCCGACGGGCCGATGAACGCCGTCACGACGTTCGTCCGCATCGCGACCGTGATGTCCGTGAGCGCGCGCTTCGCGCCGTAGTAGAAGTTCAGCTGCTCGACGTCGATCTTGACCGGCGTCGTCTCGACCGGATGCGGCACGACGTCAGCCGGCGGCGCGCCGGCGGGCATGGGCGGACGCAGGGTCACCGTCATCGCGACCACTGTACCCGGCCCGCCGTGTCATGGCGATTTCGGCCGCGTAAAATGCGTGTAACAGGCTCCCGCCTTCGCCAAGCGCTCGCTTCGCTCGCGGCTTCGGCGCGGCAAGCCCGCGCGAGTCAGAGGGCCTCGGGCGTCACCAGGCGCTGGCTCGCGGATCCTTCCAGGAACTCGCCGATCTGCCGCCGGAGTTCCTCCTGGATCGAGTTGACGGACTTGCGTCCTTCGAGGACCCGGAAGCCGAACTCGTCGGCCATCGCCGCGTACTCTTTGAGCAGCGCCCGCTGGTAGCTCTTGAAGCTGTCGTAGATGTCGTCGCCGGCCTTCAGGTCCATGCCGGATTCCCAGTACTCCATGCCGCCGGCTTCGAGCACGCGCCGCGCGAGCGCGTCCGCGTCGATCCGCAGGTAGAAGACCAGGTGGGGCGCGATGGCGAATCCGTACAGCCGCCGGATCCACTGGCTGTCCACGCCGCGCACGCCCGCCCGCGCGATCGCCGTGTAGATGTACCGATCGGCCAGCACGATGAAGCCGGCCTTGAGCGCCGGGATGATCTCCTTCTCCAGGCGATCCGCGAAGTCGCACGCGTAGAGCAGCACGAACGTGAGCTTGTTGAGCGTGTTGCTCGACTTGGCCAGCTCGATCGTCGGCGACATCAGCGGCGATCGCGTCCAGCCCGTCTCGACGACGCCGTAGCCCTGCACTTCGAGCCATTCGCGGAGCAGCCGGATCTGCGTCGATCGGCCCACGCCGTCCGTGCCTTCGAGCGCGATGATCTTGCCCGGATACTTGTCGATCGACAGGTACGGCAGCCCGTGGCCGTAATAGTGGCCCGGGGTGACTCCGCCGTGCGCGCCCTGGTTGTCGGCGTCCTTCGTGCTCATGCCTTCGGCTCCACTTTGCTGGACACGAGCTGGCGAAACGCCAGCTGCTGCTCGGTGATGCTGCCCGCGGCGTCGATCACCGTGAGCCCGAACTCGGGGACGAGCTGGTCGTACTCATCGAGCACCTTCGACTGGAACAAGCGGAAGCTCTCGGTCGGTACCGAGCTCCAGCCCATGTCCATGCCGGCTTCGTAGAACTTGAGCTTCACGCGGCGCGCGAGCAGCCGGTCGAGCGAGACGTCGATCGGCACGCGAAAGTACACCGCGAGATCGGGCTGGACCGCAAAGCCGTAGAGGTCGCGGACCCACTCGCGATCCACGCCGCGGGCGACGTCGCGCGCGAACGCCGTGTAGGTGTAGCGATCGGCCAGCACGATCATGCCGGCCTTGAGCGGCGGGATGATCTTGTAGAGCAGCCGGTCCGCGAAATCCGTCGCGTGGAGCAGGCTGAACGTCATCGGCGTCAGCGCGTTCTTCTTCTTGCCCGCCTTGGTGGCGGCCTTCACGAGCGCCGACGAGTTCCACTCAGTGACGAACACCCGATGGCCGCTCGCCGTGAGCCACTTGGCGAGCAGGCCGAGCTGCGTCGTCTTGCCCGACCCGTCGATGCCCTCGACGACGAACAGTTTGCCGGGATAACTGTGCGGGGTGGCGAGCGTGGTCAGCATGAGCGTTGACGTCCTTTGGCGCTGGGGGTGCCGCCATGACTTTGAACTGAATCGGCCGGCCGAGCGCGGCGGCCAGCGCCGACGCGTGCCGATCGGCGGCCCAGAGCTCGAGCTCGGCGTCGCCGTGGGGCGTCAGGCGCATTTCGAGCATGTCGCCCTCTTCGGCGGCCTTCACGTCGCGGATCACCTGGGCATGGCTGCGGTCGAGGCCCTCGGCGAGCCGGACGATGGCGCCGAGGAGCCGGACCGTCTTGCGCTCGCCCGAGGACAAGTCCGCGAAGCCCTCGTGGCCCTTCTTGGGCTCCGCCTGTCGATGATACCGGGCCGTGAGGGCGATGATCTCGGTCTCGTTGGGATCGAAGCCGCGCAGGTCGCCGTGCTTGATCAGGTAGTACGAGTGCTTGTGGTGCCGTTCGTAGCTGATGTGGTTGCCGACGTCGTGGAGCAGCGCGCCGTATTCGAGCCACTCGCGCTCGCGCGCGCCGGCGCCGTGCAGGCCCTTGGTCGCGTCGAAGATCGCGAGCGCGAGCCGCGCGACCTGCTGCGCGTGCGCGGCGCGATAGCCGCAGCGCTCGGCCAGCTCCATGACGCTGCGGCGCCGCGCGTCGGGATAACGCTCGACGGTGCGGATGTGCGACGCGTTCTTCTGGACGTAGTCGAGCACGAGGCCTTCGCGCAGCGCGAAGTCGCAGAGGATCAGCTCGGTCGCGCCCAGCTCGCCGAGGATCGTGTCGAGCAGCACGATCCCGGGCACGGCGAGATCAGCGCGGCGCGGGTCGAGGCCCGCGAGGTGCAGGCGCTCGTCGAGCGTCATCTTGGTGAGCCGATCGCGCAGCTTGCTCAGCGCCTTGACGCTCACGCGCAGATTGCGCACCTCCTCGGGCGGGCGCCTGGCGCCGCCGGCGAGCGCGCCGAGCGAGAGGATCGTGCCCGACGTGCCGATGACGCGCTCGAAGCCGCGCTTGCGGATCTGCCGCAGGTAGCTGCGCGTTTCTCGCTCCACGTGGCGCGCGAGCTTCCGTTCGTCGCGGCCGGAAATCGGATCGGTCGCAGCGAAGCGCTCGGCCAGCCGGATCACGCCGAGCCGGAAGCTGCGGCCGAGCTGGACGCGCGACCCGGATCCGAGCGTGATCTCCGTGCTGCCGCCGCCAATGTCGATCACGACCGCCGCGCGCCGCGCGACGCCCGCGGCGTAGGCTGCCGCCATGTGGATCAGGCGCGCTTCCTCGGTGCCGGAAATCACGCGGACGTGGATGCCGACGTCGCGGTGCACAGCTGCGATAAAATCGCCGCCGTTCTCCGACTCGCGCACGGCGCTCGTGCCGGCCGCGATGATCTCGTCGACGCCGTGCGACTCGGCCAGCCGCCGATACTTGGCCAGAGTTTGCATCGCCGCCGTGAGGTGGGAGTCGGGCAGACGGCGCCCGTCGAGGCCGCCGGCGCCGAGCCGAATCATGTCTTTTTCGCGATCGATGACCTCAAACGACAAATCCGGCCGGATTCTGCACACGATCATGTGGACAGAGTTCGTGCCGATGTCGATCGCCGCGATGCGCATGTGTTACACAGGTGTTACGAGTGGAGACCGCGATTGATGGCTCATGCTACCACGAGGCCCCGGCCCGACCTGGCGGACGCGATTGCGTCGCAGGCGCACGTGCTCGTGACTGAGCTCGCGCGCGCGCGCCAGGGCGACGTGCGCGGCATCCATCGCGCGCGCA
>DATEGZ010000254.1:0-45273 GCA_035279905.1 Vicinamibacterales bacterium | reverse complement strand
GTCGCGATCGGCATCGCGATTTTTCTGGCGGAGCTGTGCCCCAACGCACTGCGTCCGCCGCTCGTGTTCCTGACGGAGCTCCTGGCCTCCATCCCGTCAATCGTGTACGGCCTGTGGGGCATCTTCGTGCTGGTGCCGGCGGTGCGAAGCCTGCAGCTGTCGCTGCCGGACTGGGTGACGGCGATTCCACTGTTCAGCGGACCGCCCGTCGGCGTGAGCCTGCTCACGGCGTCCGTCGTGCTCGCGATCATGATCGTCCCGTTCACCTCGTCGGTGGCGCGCGAGGTGCTGAAGGCCGTGCCACCGTCGCAGCGTGAGGCCGCCTACGCGCTCGGCTCGACGCGCTGGGAGGCGACGAAGGTCGCGCTCTACTACTCGCGAGTCGGCATCGTCGGCGCCATCATGCTCGGCTTCGGGCGCGCGCTCGGCGAGACGATGGCCGTGACGATGGTGATTGGAAACACGCCGCAGAGCTCCTGGTCGCTCTTCGCGCCGCAGTACACGATGGCGGCCGTCATCGCCAACGAGTTTGCCGAGGCGGCTGATGACCTCCACCTCTCCGCGCTGATCGAAGTCGGACTCGTCCTCTTCATCATCACGCTCATCGTCAACTTCGGGTCGCGGACGCTGATTTGGAACATGACGCGCGAGCGCCGGCCGAAGGCGCGGGTCGCCGCCGCGCCGGCGTCGGAGTCCGCGGCATGACCGGCCGCGACATGCGCCGACGGATCGTGTCGCAGGTCATGACGGGCCTTTGTGTCGTCGCGGTGCTGCTCGCGCTCGTGCCCGTCGTGATGATCTTCGCGTTTGTCGTGACGCAGGGGCTCAGCTCGCTCGACTGGAACTTCTTCACGAGGGGCCCCGTGCCGCCCGGCGAGGTTGGCGGCGGCATGGCGAATTCGATCGCCGGGTCGCTCATCGTGTGCGGACTCGGCGCGATCCTCGGCGTGCCGATTGGGATTCTGACCGGGATCTACATCGTCGAGTCCGGGGGCACGCGGCTGGCGTCGGCCGCGCGGTTTGCCGCCGACACGCTGAACGGCGTGCCGTCGATCGTCATGGGCTTGTTCGCGTACGTCATCGTCGTGCTGCCGGTGAAGCACTTCTCAGCGCTCGCGGGCGGGTTCGCGCTCGGCGTGATGATGATTCCGCTCGTCGCGCGGACGACCGAGGAGCTGCTGCGGCTGGTGCCCACGTCGCTGCGCGAGGGCGCGCTGGCCCTCGGCGCCACGCGCGGGCGCGCCGTCTTTTCAGTCGTCCTCCCTGCTGCGCTGCCGGGCATCATCACCGGCGTCGTCCTCGCGCTGGCCCGCATTGCCGGCGAAACGGCGCCGCTGCTCTTCACCGCGTTCAACAATCGGTTCTGGTCCACCGCGCTGAGCGAACCGATTTCGACTCTGACGGTGCAGGTCTACACGTACGCGAAGAGCCCGCACGAGGACTGGCACCGCCAGGCGTGGGCCGGATCGCTCGTGCTCGTCGCCCTGGTGCTCGTGTGCTCCGTCCTCGCGCGCCTCGCGACGCGACGGCTGGAACGGATGCACACGGCGGGACACTGACACCATTGGGCCATTGGGTCATTGGGTCATTGGGTCATTGGGCTATTGGGCTATTGGGCTATTGGGCTATTGGGTCATCGGGCCATTGGGTCATCGGGCTATTGGGCTATTGGGCTATTGGGCTATTGGAGAGAGACGCCGATTAGGCGGCCGATCGCAAACGTCAGCCCGGCTGCTCCGAGACCGACGAGCACCTGACGCGTTCCGGAGAACCACACGCTGCGGCCAGTGAGCACGGTGATCGCGGCGCCAATCGCGAACAGGCCGAGGCCGCTCGTAACCAGGCTCGTCACGATCGCGCGGTCGCCGCTCTGGAAGAAGAACGCGAGCACCGGGAGAATCGCGCCGACGGCAAACAGCACGAACGACGTCATCGCGGCCTGCAGCGCCGAGCCACCGAGCTCTTTGGGATCGATGCCCAGCTCCTCGCGCGCCAGCGTGTCGAGAGCAGACCCTTCGCTCTGCATCAACCGTGCGGCGACGTCCTTCGCTTGCGCCGCCGGGAGCCCCTTCGCCTCGTAGATGAGCGCGAGCTCCTCCGCTTCTTCCGCCGGATTCAACTGAATCTCCTGCGCTTCGATGCCGATCTGTTTTTCGTACAGCTCGCGCGAGCTCGTGACGGACAGCCATTCGCCGAGCGCCATCGAGCCCGCGCCGGCGAGCAGGCCGGCGAGCCCCGTGATCACGATCTCGCGGCCGGCCAGGTTCGCGCCGGCGACGCCCATGACGAGACTGAGATTGGACACGAGCCCGTCGTTGGCGCCGAGGACGGCGGCGCGCAGCGCGTTTCCGGCGGTCGTGCGATGGCGCCCTTCGAGCCGCGCGATGAACGGCCCCTCGGCGCCTTGATCGCCGACGATGAGCCGAAGCGCGCGGGCGTGGCCACGCTCGTCGGCGTCCATCCCGGGTGCGCGATCGGGCGTCGCCGCGTACCGGAGGGCGTCGGCGACCTCCTGATTGGCGATGATCGACACGACCGCGGCCGCGCCAAAGCGCCGCGCCATCCACTGCAGCACGCGCGATCGCCAGCCCGGCCGGTGCGCGGGCACGGCAATGCCGCGCGCTTTGAGCGCGGCGATCCAGTGTTCCGCGTGCCGCCGCTCGGTCGCCGCCAGCCGGCGGTAGACCTCGGCCAGCCGCGCGTCGCGCTCGCTCCCGGCCAGCGTGTCGTAGAGCGCCGCACTGTCCAGCTCATCGGCGATGAACGCCTGCGCCTGCCGGGTGGAGGTCTCGGCCATCAGATTGCGGATTGTAGATCGCTCCCACTATGATGCGCGGCAGTGCGCACGTTCGCGCTCACCAGCGCCGCGCTCGTCGGGTTTGCGGCCAATTCCCTTCTCACCCGCGCGGCGCTTGGCAGCGGCAGTCTCGATCCCGCCACGTTCACGCTGGTGCGCCTCGTGGCGGGCGCGCTGACGCTCGCGATTCTGGTCCGCCTGCGCAATCGTCCGGTCAGCGACTACGGATCGTGGGTGTCCGCGATCGCGCTCGGCGTGTACATCGTGCCGTTCACGCTCGCCTACGGCCGCATCAGCGCGAGCGTCGGCGCGCTCGTGCTCTTCGGCGCCGTGCAGGTCACGATGATCGGCGCCGGCCTGATTCGCGGCGAGCGTCCGGCGCGCGTCGATTGGCTCGGAGTGGTGCTCGCGCTCGGCGGACTGCTCGTCCTGACGATTCCGGGCGTCACCGCTCCGGATCCCGGCGGCATGGCACTGATGGCCACGGCCGGCGGGTGCTGGGGCGTCTACTCACTCGTCGGGCGCGCGGCGCCGGATCCGCTCGCCGCCACCGCGGGCAACTTCGCGCGCGCGACCGTCGCGGGCCTGCTGTTCGCCGCGGTGTCCGGCGCCTCCCGGCACATCACGCCGCACGGGCTCGTGCTCGCGACGGCGTCCGGCTCGCTCGCCTCCGGCGTCGCCTACACGTTCTGGTACGCCGCGCTGCCGGCGCTGGCCGCGTGGCGCGCCGCCGTGGTCCAACTCATCGTCCCGGTGCTCACGGCGATTTCCGCCTCGATGCTGCTCGGCGAAGCCATCACGTCCCGCCTCGTGCTGGCCACCTCGCTCGTCCTTCTCGGCGTGCTCCTGACCATCGTGCCCCGGTGGCACCAAGGCTAGCGCGTGACCGCGCCGGAACGGCCCTCCTTTGGTATCTTTTGAGATCGATGTCCGAACGCACCGCCCCCGCGCTCGCCCAGCTCGACGCGCTCCTGCCGCTCATCGCCGCCATGTCCTCGTCGCCGACCCGCACGCAGCTGGTCGACGAGACCGAAGCGCTCAAACGCGCGGTCGGCGCCTTTCACATGGAAGCGATCCGCTTCCGCATGTACGCCGTCGATCGCCTGATCAAATCCGCCGGCGATCCGGCCGAGGTGCGACGCGTGTTCGATGAGCTTCGGCACACGCTCGAAGCGGCGGGGTTTCATACCAGATCTCACGCGTAGTTCAGGTACGACTGGTACGTCAGGTGCGACGAACCTGCATTCCAGTCATCCTTTTTTGCTCTTCTGAAGAAGGTTGACGAGCGATAGCTCGTTCCTTATGTCTTCACGATCCGTTAGAACGGCGTCGAAGCGAGGAGCCCGCAGTTCCTGTGTGCCTGAGCCCGTGTGCCAGCCTGGGCCGTCGCTTCGTCAGGTCATCGGAGAGCCCGCACAGTTGTCCGGACGGCAAGTCCGCACACGCGTAAGGTTGGGCCAGCTGGTGACGCGGAGGACGGCGATGGACGCAGTACGGATCGTCGGCATCGACGTGAGTCAGGAGGCGGTGGCCGTCGCGGTGCATCCGACGGGGGCGGCCTGGACCAGTGCGACGACCCCGGCGGGGTTGGAGGCGTTGGTGGCCCGCGTGCAGTTGGAGACCCCGACGCTCGTCGTGCTTGAAGCCAGTGGCGGCTATGAGCTGCCGGTCGTCGCGGCGTGCACGGCAGCGGGCTTACCGGTGGCGGTGGTCAATCCACGCCAAGTGCGCGCGTTTGCGCGCGCGCTCGGCCACACGGCGAAGACGGACGCCATCGACGCCCACGTGCTGGCCGAGTTTGGCGCGCGCGTGCAGCCCGAGGTCCGGCCGCTGCCCGATGCCGCGACCCAGGCGCTGGCGGCGTTGGTCGCGCGACGGCGTCAGTTGCTGGACATGTTGACCGCCGAGCGGCAACGGTTGCCGCAAGCGCGTACGCCAGCCGTTCGGCGTGATCTGCAGCAACACATCCGGTGGCTCGAGCGGCGCGTGCGCGATGTGGACGGCGAGCTCGGCGCGGCGATTCAGGCGAGTCCCGTGTGGCGGGTGCGCGAGGACCTGTTGCGCACGGTGCCCGGCATCGGCCCAGTGGTCGCGCGCACCTTGCTCGCCGAGTTGCCGGAGCTCGGACAGCTCGGTCGTCGGCAAATTGCCGCGCTCGCCGGCGTGGCCCCGTTCAATCGCGATAGTGGTCACTGGCGTGGGCGGCGCACGATTACCGGCGGGCGCCGCCAGGTGCGCAGCGCGCTGTACATGGCCGCGCTCGTCGCGGCCCGGCGCAACGCCATCCTGCGGCCGTTCTACCAGCGCCTCCGAACGGCCGGCAAGCCACCGAAGGTCGCCCTCGTGGCGGTGATGCGCAAGCTCCTCACGATGATCAATGCGATGGTCCGCGACGCTCATCCCTGGGCCGCGAACCCCGCGTAACTTCAAAGACAGTTGCTGGCACCTGACGTACCAGTCGTACCTGAAAGACTACCGCCCGAGCAATATCCCGGCGACGCGCTCGACCGGCTCGAGCGAGTCGATCTCCCGCACCGACGCGAGCGGCCTGGCCTTGCCGAACCGGTTGAGCCAGATCGCGCGAATGCCGGCGCCCAGCGCCCCTTCGATGTCCGTCGCCCAGGCGTCGCCGAGCATCACCGCGTCGGCCGGCGCGGCGTGCGCGCGATCGAGCGCATCCTGAAAGATCCGCGGGTCCGGCTTCGACACGCCGGCTTCCTCCGACGTTACGAGATGATCGACCAACGCCGCGAGCCCGCACCGCGCGAGCTTCAGGCGTTGCTCGACCACGATGTTGTTCGTGACGATGACGACGACAGCGCCGGCAGCTTTCAAGTGCGTCAGCAGATCGACCGCGCCGGCGACAGGACCTGACGCGATCTCGTACTCCCGCCGATAGCGCCGCGCGACTTCCGGCGCGGCGTCTGCTGCGCGATCCGAGCCCGCGGCCGCGAGCAGCCGCCGAAACCGTTCGATGCGCGCGTCGTCGATCGCCACCCGGCCGGCGACCACCTCGACGTGGAGTACTTCCAGAATCTCGGCGTGCAGATGATGCAGACGGTCGAGCGACAGCGGCGCGAGCCCGGGTGTCGCGCCGCGGACAACGTCGAGCGCAGTGCGGGTGGCGCGCGTGTGATCGAAGAGCGTGTCGTCGAGATCACTCAAAATGACAGAGGGCACAAAGCTCCTAATTCGGGGTTCCTCGAGGTTCCTTGAGGTTCCCGGCGGTTCCCCGGGGTTCCTGAGGTCGAAGGTCGCGCACAGGCGCGCCGGACACTCCCCGAACCTTGTGGAACCCCAAGGAACCTCAAGGAACCCCCAGGAACCCCAGATCTAGGCATTGAGCACGAAATCAAACGTCGCGGTCAGTGCCCCTGCAGTTAACGTGGTCTGCATGACGAGCTCGGGACGGAACGCGGGATCGTGGGCGTTCGCCGGGTCGTCGGAGAAGAAGAGCGCGGTGAGGATGCCGGGCTTCCCCGCGGCGTCGATCTTCGCGCCGAGATGCCGCGCGCGGCCGGCGCTCGCGCCCGGGACGATCGTTTCGAGGCGGTACTGGCCGTTGGCGTCGGTCAGCTGGTAACCGCGCAGCCGGAAACCGGTCGCGTCGTACGCGCCGCGCGCGTCCGCCTGCCAGAAATCCACGCGCGCGCCCTTGATCGGCCCGCACACGACGCCCTTCACGGTGCCCGTGAGGATCAGTTTCTGACCCGGCGCGCCCGCGCCAGTGAGATTCGTCCGTTGTGGCGCGCCAGCCCGATACGTCTTGTCGTCGGCGACGGCCGGCGTCGGCTTCTCGTCCTTGCACGCGACGGTCGGCATCGTGAACTTGTCGAGGCCCTGCGCGGACGTGAGCCGCCGCCACGCAAGGATGGCGGGCGAAACGAGGGCGATCGTGAGTAGCTGCCGCCGCGTCATATACTGGATATGTTAACTGTGCTTCCAGGAGCCCAATGCCTTATCCAGAGTATTTGACCGCCCCGATGCGCCAGGAACTGACCGACCTCGGCATCCGCGAGTGCCGCACTACCGCCGATGTCGATGACGCGCTGCACTCGAAGGGCGTCGTCATGATGGTCGTCAATTCCGTGTGCGGATGCGCCGCCGGCAAGGCCCGGCCGGGCATCGCCATGGCGCTGCAGCATGCGAACCGGCCGGACGTCTCGGCGAGTGTGTTCGCGGGCGCCGACATCGATGCCACCGATCGCGCGCGGCAGGCCTTCACCGGCTTTCCGCCCTCGTCGCCGTCCATCGCGCTCCTGCAGGACGGCAAGCTGCTCTACATGATCGAGCGGCGCGACATCGAGGTGCGCTCGGCGCAGATGATCGCCGATATGCTCACGATGGCGTTCGACAAGTACTGCGCGCCGCAGACCGCCAGCCGATAGATCGGGCTAGCGGCTCCCGACGAGCGACGGCAGGTTTCTGACGATCGTGTGATCGCGCTCGGATCCCGTTGACACGATCGACGCCGGCACGCCGCTCGTCTCCTCGAGCCTCTTGATGTAGCGCTGCGCTTCCGCGGGCAACTCCTCGAAGCGCGTGATCCCCTTGGTCGGACGCGTCCAGCCCGGCAACGTCTCGTAGACCGGCTCGCAGGCCGCGAGCTGCGCGATGTCGCCCGGCATCTCGGAGAGCGTCTCCGATCCGCACCGGTACGCCGTGCAGACCTGCAGCTCCTCGAGTCCGTCGAGCACGTCGAGCTTGGTGATCGCGAGCGAGCTGAGCCCGTTGACTCTTGTCGCGTACCGCACCGCGACGGCGTCGTACCAGCCGCACCGCCGCGGCCGGCCCGTCGAGGCGCCGTATTCCTGCCCCGTTTCGCGCAGCCGCTCGCCCATCGGCCCCGTCAGCTCCGTCGGCAGCGGGCCCGCGCCGACGCGCGTCGTGTACGCCTTGGCCACGCCGAGGACGGCGCCGACTTGCGACGGGCCGATGCCGAGCCCGGTCGCGGCGCCGCCGGCGGTGCCGTTCGACGAGGTGACAAACGGATACGTGCCGTGATCGATGTCGAGCAATGTGCCCTGCGCGCCCTCGAACATCACCGCGCGGCCGGCTTTCATCGCGCGATGCAGGTAGAGCGACGTGTCGGTGACGAGCGGCTGCAACCGGGGCCAGATCGTTCGCAGATCCGCGAGCACGTCCTGCCACTTCATGTCGGTGTTGCCGACGAGCCGGTTGCGCGCGGCGACGTTTTCGTGCACCGCGCTCGCGAGCGCGCCGTCGTTCGTCGCGTCCGCGAGATCGCCGACGCGCACGCCGCGGCGCCCGATCTTGTCCTCGTAGGCCGGCCCGATGCCGCGCGACGTCGTGCCGATCTTCCGCTCGCCCCGCCGCGCTTCCGCCAGCACATCGAGCTCGCGGTGGTACGGCAGGATCAGGTGCGCCTTGTCGCTCACGAAGAGGCGGCCCGTTACGTCGATGCCCAATCCGGCCAACTCATCGACCTCGCCGAAGAGCGCGTGCGGATCGACCACGACGCCGTTGCCGATGAGGCAGATGACGCCGGGATGCAGGATGCCCGACGGAATCAGGTGGAGGACGAACTTGCGTCCGCCGACATACACGGTGTGTCCCGCGTTGTGTCCGCCCTGATAGCGCGCCACGACCGCGAAGTGCGCGGTCAGCAAATCGACGATCTTTCCCTTGCCCTCATCGCCCCACTGGGCGCCGACCACGCACAGATTCATGCGGCTAGCATGATACCGTTGTGGCCGCTCCAGCGTGAAACGCGGGAGCGTTGACGATGATCGCACTTGACGGCGCCACGCTCACGCTCGACGCGCTCGACCGCATCGCGCACACCGACGAGCCCGTGCGGCTCTCCCCTGACGCCATCACCAAGATCCGCGCCGCGCGCGAGGTCGTCGACCGGCACGCGGCCGGCGGCGCCGCCGTTTACGGCATCAACACCGGGTTTGGGGCGCTCGCGGACGTCGCGATTCCCGCCGATCAACTGTCTGCGCTTCAATTGAATCTGCTCCGGAGCCACGCCGCCGGCGTCGGGGAACCGCTTTCGGCGCCCGTCGTGCGCGCGCTGCTCGCGCTGCGCGCCAACGTCCTCGCGAAGGGCTACTCCGGCATCCGCGTCGAGACAGTCGAGGCGCTCATCGCGCTGCTCAACGCGCGAATCCATCCGCGCGTCCCGGCGCGCGGATCGGTCGGTGCCAGCGGCGATCTCGCGCCGCTCGCGCACCTGGCGCTCGTCGTCGTCGGCGAAGGCGAGACGCTCGACGGACGATCCGGCGCCGACGCCCTCGCGAAAGCGGGCCTGCGGCCCGTGTCGCTCGCCCCGAAAGAGGGACTCGCCCTCATCAACGGCACGCAGGCGAGCACGGCGCTGCTCGCGCTCGCGGTACTGGCCGGGACGCGCCTCGTGCGCGCCGCGGACATCGCGGCGGCGTTGTCGATCGACGCCCTGCGCGGATCGCTCCATCCGTTCGAGGCGCGCATTCACGACGCGCGTCCGGTCCCCGGCCAGACGACCTCGGCTGCCAACCTGCTGTCGCTCGGCACGGGCAGCGCGATCAACGCGTCGCACGCCAACTGCGGCAAGGTCCAGGACGCCTACGCGCTGCGCTGCGCGCCGCAGGTCCACGGCGCCGCGCGCGAAGCGCTGGCGTTTGCGCGGCGGCTCGCCGAGATCGAAATCAACGCCGGGACGGACAACCCGATGGTCTTTGCCGCTCCCGGCGACATCGTGTCGGGCGGAAACTTTCACGGCGCGCCCATCGCGCTCGCCTGCGACACGCTGGCCATCGGCCTCGCGCAGCTCGCAACGATCAGCGAGCGCCGCACCGACCGGCTGATGACGCCGGCGGAAAGCGGGCTGCCGGCGTTCCTGATCAAGGAATCCGGCCTGAATTCGGGCCTGATGATGGCCCACGTGACGGCCGCGGCGCTCGCCTCGGAAATCAAGACGCTCGCCCATCCCGCCGGCGTGGACACGATCCCGACGTCCGCCGGCCGCGAAGATCACGTCAGCATGAGCATGGGCGCCGCGCTCAAGCTCGCGCGCGCTGTCGACCTCACGCGGCACGTGCTGGCGATCGAACTGCTGGCCGCGTGTCAGGGTCTGGATCTCCTCGCCCCCCTGACCTCATCCGCGCCTCTCGAAGGCGTTCGTCGCGCGATCCGCGCGGTCGTGCCCACGCTCACGGTCGATCGCTCGCCCGCTCCGGATATCGCGCGCATCGCCGAACTGATTGAGCGCGGCGAGGCGGAGCGAGCCGTGGGGATTGCGCTCGCCTAGTCGGCCAAGTTAGAAGTTCGAACTTCTTACTTCGAACTTGGCCATACCCTGCTCACCGCATATCCCACACCCATACACACGAGCGCGCCCATCATCACGTACCACGTCCACGCGAGCGGCGTGAAGAGCCTGATGCCGATCATGTAGACGAGCGAGAACGCGATCCCGGAGAGCACGCCGACTTGTGTCGTGCGAGGCGAGAGGCGCGCGAGCAGAAACGCGCCGAGCATCGGGCCGTAGACGATCGACGCGATCGTCAGGCCCGTCGTGAACACCGAGCCCCAGCCGCGCGCGAGGATCGCGATGCCGATCAACACCACGCCCCACGCCGCGGTCAGCCAGCGCGACAGCCGCAGCAGCCGCGGCCCTTCCATCGCGCCGCCGGCGAGCGGCGCGTAGAAATCAATCACCGTCGTGGACGCCAGCGAGTTGAGCGACGCGCTGAGGTTGGACATCGCCGCGGCGAAGATCGCCGCGATCACGAGCCCGGCGATGCCGTGCGGCAGGCTGCGAACGATGAACGCGGGAAAGATCTCGTCGTTCGTCACGATCGGCGGCAGCGGGTTGAATTTGTAGAACGTGAACAGCAGCAACCCGACGGTCAGGAACAGCACGAACTGCGCGAAGACGACGACGCCGCTGAGGACGAGCGCCTTCTGGCTGTCGCGCGCCGTGCGGCACGTGAGGAGACGCTGGACGAGCAGCTGATCCGTCCCGTGAGACGCCATCGTCAGGAACGTCCCGCCGATGAGCCCGGCCCAGAACGTGAACGGCACGGTCACATCCCACGAAAACGACAGCACCTGGAGCTTGCCGGCGCGCCCCG
The DNA here is from genome assembly GCA_035279905.1 of Vicinamibacterales bacterium. Classification (GTDB taxonomy): domain Bacteria; phylum Acidobacteriota; class Vicinamibacteria; order Vicinamibacterales; family SCN-69-37; genus DATEGZ01. Next base: position 34,398 of record DATEGZ010000254.1, on the reverse strand, counting down.
CCTCGGCCACCACCGTGCTCCAGCCGCCCGGAATCAGCCGCAAAAGCTCGAACGCGGCCAGGAGCGAGCCGCCCAGGTAGATCACGAGCTGGATCACGTCGGTCCAGATCACCGCCGTGATGCCGCCCTCGAACGTGTACACGAGCGTGAGGCCGCCGACGATGAGAATCGACCAGAGCCAGAGGTGCGGCAGGTCCGGCAGGCTCGCGGAAATGACGGCGCTCAGCACGAGCGACGCGGCAAACACGCGCACGCCTTCCGCGAGCGGCCGCATGATGAGGAACAGCGACGCCGTGACGTGCTTGGCCGCCGCGCCGAAGCGCCGGTTGAGCAGTTCGTAGGCCGTCAGCATGTTCCCGGAGAAGTACGCCGGGATGAAGAGCAGCGCGATGATCACGCGCGCGACCATGTAGCCCGCCACGACCTGCAGGTACGTGAGGCTGCCGCCGAGCTCTGGCCGCGGCAACGTCGCGAACGCGATCGCGGGCACGCCGACGAGCGTGAGCGTGCTCGTTTCGGTCGCGACGATCGAGAGACTGATGACCCACCACGGGATGTTGCGCGCGCCGATGAAGTAGTCGGCGACGGTGTGCTGCGTCCGGCGGAAGCGCGTGCCGAACGCCGTGATGCCCGCGAGGTAGAGAACGAGCACGCCGTAGTCGAGGAGCGAAAATCCCATGGGTGAGGCGACGCGCCGCGCGTGCCCGGGGATTGTGCGAAGAAAATGATGGACAACGCAAGGCGAAAAGGCCTCACGATCTGTCGCGGGTCGTCTTGCGCGGTTGATGGGCTCTTGTCAATTGTTGACAGCCGCTCGCATCGTTCTTTAGAGTTGCGACTTCCCCGGCCGGCTCGCGCGTTTGTCCGTTCGCACTCATGCGCTGGTCGTTGAACGCGATGCCTGTGACCTCTCGTCTCGTCCGCGCCCCGCGGGGCACGACGCTCGCCTGCAAGGGCTGGCCTCAAGAAGCCGCCCTCCGGATGCTGATGAACAATCTGGACCCGGAAGTGGCCGAGCGCCCCGACGATCTCGTTGTGTACGGCGGCTCCGGCCGCGCCGCGCGCAGCTGGGAGGCGTTCGACGCCATCGTCGCCTCGCTGAAGTCGCTCGACCACGACGAGACGCTGGTCGTGCAGTCGGGCAAGCCCGTGGCGATCTTCCGGACGCACCCGTGGGCCCCGCGCGTGCTCATCGTCAACTCGCTGCTCGTGCCGGCCTGGGCCAACTGGGCGACGTTCCGGGACCTCGAGGACCGCGGGCTGACGATGTTCGGGCAGATGACGGCCGGATCGTGGATTTACATCGGCACGCAGGGCATCCTGCAGGGCACCTACGAGACGCTCGCCGCGCTGGCCAGGCGGCATTTCGGCGGATCGCTCGCCGGCAAGCTCACGGTCACGGCCGGCCTCGGCGGGATGGGCGGCGCCCAGCCGCTGGCCGTCACCATGAACGAAGGCGTGGCGCTGGTCGTCGAGGTCGATCCGTCGCGGATCGCGCGGCGGCTGGCCACGAAGTATCTGGACGAGACGGCCGCGTCGCTCGACGAAGCGCTGACGCGGGCCGCGGACTACCAGCGGCGCGGCGTCGCGCGCTCGATCGGCCTCGAAGCGAACATCGCCGACGTGCTGCCCGCCCTGGTGGCGCGCGGCGTGACGCCCGACGTGCTCACCGATCAGACGTCCGCGCATGACGCGCTGCTCGGGTACGTCCCGAACGGCCTGTCCTTCGCCGACGCGGTCCGTCTGCGCGAGCGCGATCCGGAGGAGTACGTGCGGCGATCGATGGCGACGATGGCCGAGCACGTGCGCGCGATGCTCGCGCTCAAAGCGCGCGGCGCGGTGACGTTCGACTACGGCAACAACCTCCGCGCGCAGGCACAGCAGGCCGGTGTCGCGAACGCGTTCGACATTCCCGGCTTCGTGCCCGAGTACGTGCGCCCGCTCTTCTGCGAAGGCAAGGGCCCGTTCCGGTGGGCGGCGCTCTCCGGCGACCCGGAGGACATCCGCGCGACCGATCGTCTCGCGCTCGAGATGTTCGCCCACGATGACGCGCTGTGCCGATGGATTCGACTGGCCGGCGAGCGCGTCGCGTTCCAGGGACTGCCCTCGCGGATTTTCTGGCTCGGGTACGGCGAGCGCGCGAAGTTCGGCCTCGCGCTGAACGATCTCGTCCGGCGCGGCGTCGTGCGCGCGCCGATCGTGATCGGCCGCGACCATCTCGACGCCGGATCCGTCGCGTCCCCCAACCGCGAGACGGAAGGCATGCGCGACGGCAGCGACGCCATCGCCGACTGGCCGGTGCTCAATGCACTGCTCAACACCTCGTCGGGCGCAACGTGGGTGTCGGTGCACCACGGCGGCGGCGTCGGCATCGGCTACTCGCTGCACGCCGGCATGGTCGTCGTCGCCGACGGTTCGCGCGAGGCAGGCGAGAAGCTCGAGCGCGTTCTGACGTGCGACCCGGGCATGGGCGTCGTGCGCCACGCGGACGCGGGCTATCCGGACGCGATTCGTACTGCGCGCGAGCGCGGCATTCGTATGCCGATGCTGGACACGCGGCCGGAGCCGTCGCGATGATCGTCGAACGCCCCGCGCTCGAACGCCGCGTGCTGGCCTCGCTCGAGGCGGGCCGGATTCCCGTGCTGCTCGGCGGCTGCGGCGTCGGCCGGACGTCGACGCTGCTGCGTCTCGTCCGCCTCGCGGGCATCAATCGCAGCCAGTACCTCGACATGGCCGCGGCCGCGACGACGCCCGAGCGCTGTCTGCAGGCGATTACGGCGGTGTCTGTGTTCCGCCGGCCGGGCCTCGCGGCGCCGCCCGCGACGGCGCGTGCCGCGTTCGACGGCCTGCTCGCGTTCTTCGATCAAGCCGTGGCGGCCGACGGCGGGCCCGTCACGTTCCTGCTCGACGAGTTCCTCGACGTTCGGACGTTCGAGAATTTCCCCGGATTGCGGCACGTGCAGCGCGAGCTCGTGGCGCGCCTGGCCGCGAGCCCCGCGCGATTCGTCCTCGCCTCGCGCTTCACGCACCGCGTGCACCGCCTGTTGCGCGACGCGCCCGCGCGCTTCGAAGTCGTGCACGTCCCTGCGCTCGATGTCGAGGAGACGATCGCCCTCGCGCTCGCGCACGACGGCGGACGCCGCGAGTGGGCGGCCGACATCGCGCCGGCCGTCATCGCGCTCACCGGCGGACGCGCCGCGTACATCAACCTCCTGCTCGAAGCGCTGGGCACGATGGGCCCGGCGATCGATCCAGTGGCCGCGCTGGCCGCGCTCTTCGCGCCCGAAGGCCGGCTGACCGCGCGCTGCCGCGAGAGCTACGAGTTCCGGCTCCATCGCGCCCGCGGCTACGGCGCGCTCAAGGCGATCCTCGGCGTGCTCGCGGCCGACGAGCCGCTCAACCTGACCGAGATCTCGCACCACCTGCACCGCACGCCGGGCTCGACGAAGGACTACCTGTCGTGGCTCGAGGATGTCGATCTCGTGACGTTCCAGGGCAAGCGCTACGCGTACGACGATCCGTTGCTGCGCCTCTTCGTGCGTCTCTACGCGCAGCCCGTGCCGCCCAACGACGATGTGATCGTGCGCGAGGTCGGGACGTACGCGAAGTCGCGCCTGCCGATGATGCGCGAGCACGCCGCCGTCGCGGTCTCGCCGGGCGAAGGCTCCGGCGGAGGCACCGCGTCGGGGATCATCGAGATCGATTGATCTCTCAGGTACGACTGGTACGTCAGGTGCGAGGAACCTGCATTCGCACCAGCTTATTTAGAAAGATCTTCAAGAAATAAGTTGGCCATCGATAGCGCGTTCCGCGTACCTGACGTACCTGTCGTACCTGTCGTACCTGAAGGACTAGCGCTTTTTGAGCGCGAGAAGCGCCGCGCGTGCCGCCTGCTGCTCGGCGTCCTTCTTCGACCGGCCTTCGGCGCGGCCGGACACCGTGCCACCGACGAGCACTTCGACGTCGAAGCGCTTGCGATGATCCGGGCCTTCCGCCGCGGCGACGCGGTAGCTCGGCAGCCCGCGGCCTTCGGCCTGCAGCCATTCCTGGAGCGCGGATTTCCAGTCCTCGGTGAACGTCGCCTCGGCGGCCTGATCGCCGGCCGCGTCGATGAGCGGGCCGAACTGCGAGACGATGAACGCGTAGGCGGCCTCGACGCCGCCGTCGAGATAGATCGCCGCGATGAGCGCCTCGTAGCTGTCGGCGAGAATCGCGTGCTTCTGCCGGCCGCCGGTCTTCTCTTCCCCGCGCCCGAGCAGGACGAAGCGTCCGAGATCGATGTCTTCAGCCAGCCGCGTGAGCGACGCCGCCGACACGATCGACGCCTTCACTTTCGATTTGTAGCCTTCGCTGTGCGTCGGATAGCGATGGAAGAGCATGTCCGCCATCACGAAGCCGAGCACGGCGTCGCCGAGGAACTCGAGCGACTCGTTGTCGATGACACCGCCCGAGGCATCCTCGTGCGCGCGCGATCGATGCGTGAGCGCGTGCTCGAGAAGGCCGAGATCGCGGAAGTGGTAGTCGACTCGCTCCTGGAGCGGTCCGAGCGTGTCGCTGATCCGCCGCACTTCGGCCGCGGCGGCTTCGTCGAGGTGGCTGCGGATCAAATCGCGCCCCTGCCCCGCCGATCCGCTGGGCACGCTGACCGCGAACTCCGTTTGATCGAACCGGACGGGGAACACGGACGGCGCGAGCGCCGACCCGATGTTCGACTCGATGCCGTGCGCGTCGAGCAGACCGCGGACGACCTCCGCCTCAATGGACGAGTGCGTGCGGAAGATGATGACGGGCGGCCCGGGAATCCGTTCGGCGCTCACAGGACTCTACGACGCCGCGGCGTCGTCTCTGACCTTGAGGACGACCATGGTCATATCATCGTGCGGCTCGGCGTCCCCGACAAATGCTTTGACCTCGCGGAGCACGCGCTCTCGAATCCCGGCCGCGTCCAGCTGGTGGTGCCCGGCCACGACCCGCGTCAGCGCGGCATCGCCGAACAGCTCGCCGTCCTTGTCCATGGCCTCGGTGATCCCGTCCGTGTAGAGGACGATGACGTCCCCGGGCGCAATCGGTCGAGTGTGCTCCTCGAGGAGTTCCTCGAAGCGGTCGCCCGCGCCCGGCAGCCGCAGCCCCAGGACCATGCCGTTCGACATCACGACCTCGGTCGAGCCGTTGCCCGCGACGATGAGCGGGGGGTGCCCGGCGCGCGCGGAGGTCAGCGTGCCGCGGTCGAGATCGATCACGGCGTAGGTCATCGTGATGAAGCTGCGGTTGTCGAGGTGCGCGGCCAGCCGGCGGTTGACGTCGATCAGCAGCCGCCGCGGCGACCGCTGATCGTGGCTCAGCGCGAGCATCAGGCCCTTGAGCTCCGCCATGTAGAGCGCCGCCGACGTGCCCTTGCCCGAGACGTCGGCCACCAGCACGCCGAGCTGCCGCGGCCCGATCTCGAAGAAGTCGTAGTAGTCCCCGCCCACTTCGCGCGCCGGCTCGCAGAGATCCGCGACGCCGAGGCCGTCGATCTTCGGCGGCTCGACCGGCAGCAGCGACTTCTGAATCTCGCGCGCGATGCGCAGCTCGTCGTCGAGCCGCTGCTTCTCGCGCTGGACGTGCAGCAGGTGCTCGATGCTCGCGCTCATGCGGTTGAACGACTCGGAGAGATCGCCGAGCTGGTCGCGCGACGTGATGTTGACGCGGTGCGCGAAGTCTCCCTGCTGAACGCGCTCAGTGCCCGTGAAGAGCTCGTGCACGGCGGACGTGATCATACGCGCGAGCGTGACGCCCATGAAGAGCGCCGCGCCCTGAATGATCAGGAGCAGGACGCCGACACCCGCGGCGACTTTGAGAAAGTCCGCCCACCGCCCGCCCGTGGCCGCTGACGAGACCGACCGGGTGGCGGCCACCTTCTCGTACAACCGGCCAATCGGCGCGTCGAGGCCAATCGACACGCGCCCCGGCCGGCCGGTGTCCCAGTCCACGCAGTCCATGAAAAGCACGGTGTTCTGAAACACCGACAGCACGCCGCTGCCCGTGCGCGACCCCGCGGTGAACGACGGCCCGTTGCCCGCCGTGTCCATCGAGATCGTGATCCCCCGGATTCGTGTGCTCGTGCGGTCGTCAAGGCGAGCGACCACGTCGGTGTCGACCGGCAGGTCGGCGATCACGAGCCGTGATCCGTCCGCGGTCAGCACGGCCGCCCTGATGACCAGATGCGGATCACCGCCGGCCGCGCCGACCAGCGGCACGACGCCGTGGAAGCCGCGCGCGAGCACGACCCACGCCGGCGCCACCGCCGGCACCGGCGCGTGCTGCCATACGCCCGCAGAAATAGTCGGCGCGCTCGAGGCTTTCACCGGCACGATCGCCATCGACAACGCAGAGAACTGCGTCTTGAGGTTCGTGACCTTGCGCTCGAGCCCGGACTCAGCCGTGGCCGGACTGCGACTGATCTCGATCGCCGAAGTCTCGGCGAACTGCTGGACGTTGTCCGAGAGATCGGTGAATCCTTCGTGAAACATGTAGGCGGCCACGTCGGTGTAGAACACCACGGACACGAACAGCGCGAAGGCCGCAACGAGCACGACCGGAAACAGCCCGATGAAGACGTACGACAGAATCAGCTTTCGCCGCACGCGCCAGAGCAGCCGGCGGCGATTGCGCGCGATCGTCAGGCCGACGAGCCACGCGCTCGATCCGATCAGCGCGAGCGAGACGACCTTGCGGAAGATTTCGACGAGCAGCGGCAGCGCGACGATCCGCTGCACGAGGATGAGCACGAGCCAGAGCGCGCCCGACAAAAGAAACAGCCGCCCAGGCAGCGTGCGCAGCAGATTCAGCTGGCGCGGAGGCGGCGTCATGCCACCAGCCGTTGCTAGCGCCGACGAATTGGTGGGGGCCGAGCGTGCGCTGGTCGAACGTCCCTCGCGGCTCACGGGGTTTGGTCGGTTGCGAATCGAATCATAGCAGACTATCGTAGACGCCCGAGACGCGATGAAACTCACCGAACGCGCACGATTCGCCACCATCTGCCTGCACGCCGGTCAAACGCCGGATCCGTCGACAGGCGCCATCATCACGCCGATCTTTCAGACGGCGACTTACGCCCAGGAAGAAGTCGGCAAGCACAAGGGCTTCGAGTACGCGCGCACGCAGAATCCGACGCGCGCGGCGGTCGAAGCCAACCTGGCCGCCATCGAAGGCGGGCGCGCTGCGTTTGCGTTCGCGTCCGGCATGTCCGCGATCAACGCGATTGCCGCACGCCTCGCCAGCGGCGATCACGTCGTCGTCACGGACAACACCTACGGCGGAACGTTCCGGCTGTTCGACAAGGTGCTCCGCCGGTACGGCTTGACGTTCAGCTACGTCGACACGTCCGATCTCGGCGCGACCGAGCGCGCGTTCACGCCCCAGACGAAGCTCGTGTTCGTCGAAACGCCGACCAACCCGGTCATGCGAATCACGGACCTGACCGCGGTGGCGAAGATGGCGCACGGCCGGGGCGCGTCGCTCGTCGTGGACAACACGTTTGCGAGCCCGTGCCTGCAGCGGCCGCTGGCTTTCGGCGCGGATCTCGTCGTCCACAGCACGACGAAATACCTCAACGGCCACAGTGACTCGGTCGGCGGGGTCGTCGTCGCGACGCGTGACGAGGACATCGAGTGGCTGCGCTTCATCCAGAACGCCGCCGGCGCGATTCTGAGCCCGTTCGATTCCTGGCTGGTGCTGCGCGGCACCAAGACGCTGCCGCTCCGCATGGCTCAGCACTCGGCCAACGGCATGGCCCTGGCGACGTTCCTGGCCTCGCACAAGCGGGTGAAGCGCGTGTTGTACCCCGGGCTTCCTGACCACCCGCAGCACGACCTGGCCAAGCGTCAAATGCCCAACGGCTGGGGCGGGATGCTCTCGTTCGAAGTCGGCTCGCCCGACGAGGCGCGCGGCGTCCTCAATCGCTTCAAGCTCATGACGCTGGCTGAAAGCCTCGGCGGCGTCGAAACGCTGGTCTGCCACCCGGCGACGATGACCCACGCCTCCGTCCCGCCCGAACGCCGGGCCGCCATCGGCCTCAGCGACAGCCTGGTCCGGATTTCAGCGGGGATTGAGGACATTGAAGACTTGAGAGAGGACCTCGAACAGGCCCTCCGGGGCTAGAGAGGTCCGGTGAACTGAGAGGTCCGGTGACTGAGAAGTCCCCGGACCTCCAGCGAAGTCCCCAGGACTTCCAGCGAAGTCTCCGGACCTCAGGATTCTGTCTTGGGTCCCAGGCTCCGCTCAACCCACCGCAAGTAGTCCTGACTGCCGTCGATGACCGGGACGACGATGAACTCGGGCACGTCGTAGGGGTGGCGAGCGCGGAGGGCGTCCCACAGGCCGTCGACCTGGTCGGTGGTCGTCTTGATGAACAGCTGCTGTTCCTGGTCGATTTGCGGCAAGCCGTCCCAGGTGTAAACCGACTTCACGGCCGGCAGGATGTTGACGCAGGCGGCGAGGCCCGACCCGACCAGCTCCTGAGCCAGTTTGGTGGCGTCGAAGTCGCCGGGAAGCGTGGTCAGCGCCAGCACGATCTCGCTCATGCCCCTATTTTCCCCTTGTACCGCTGCCGAAAAACTGATACAAAGATGTCGCGCATGTTTCAGGACGACGTGTCGACGCCAGAGCCGGCCGCGGCGCCCGCGCCGCGCGCGCGTCGCAAGTCGCGGCCCGCACACGAGGTGCGGGAGCGCAACCGCCGGCTGATCACCTGGGCGCTCCTGCTCGGCTCGTTCATCCTCATCGTCAATGCCCTGTTCGGCGAGCGCGGCTATCTGGCTGTGATTCGCGCGCGACAGGAGTATCGCACGGTGGCGGATGAAGCCGCGCGGCTCCATGACGAGAACGAGCGGATCAAAGGGGAAACTCAAGCCATCAAGAGCGACCCGGAGGCCCTCGAGGAGGCCGCCCGCCGCGAGCTGGGCCTGATCAAACCCGGCGAAACGCTCATCCTCATTCGTGACGCGCGTCCGGCCTCGACGCCTGCCCCGCCCAAGTAGTGTCCTCGCTCGTCGATTTCGTCCTTCATTTCGACAAGCACCTGCTCGACTTCATCGGCGCCTACGGCGCCTGGGTCTACGCGCTGCTCTTCGGCATCGTGTTCGCGGAGACCGGGTTCGTCGTCACGCCGTTCCTGCCGGGCGACTCGCTGCTCTTCGCGGCCGGCGCCGTGGCGGCGACGGGCGCGCTCAATGCCCCGGCGGTCATCGGGCTGCTCGCGTTCGCGGCGTTCGCGGGCAACGCCGTGAACTACTCGATCGGGCGCGCGACCGGCCCGCGGATCTTTCAGGCGACCGACGCCTCGAGCTGGTCGCATCGCCTGCTCAACCGGCAGCACCTGGCGCGCGCGCACGCGTTCTTCGAGCAGTACGGCGGCAAGGCGGTCGTGCTCGGCCGGTTCGTGCCGATCGTCCGGACGTTCGTTCCGTTCGTCGCGGGCGCGGCGCAGATGACGCCGGCGTCCTTCGTGCTGTACAACGCCGCGGGCGCGGCCGCCTGGGTGGTGCTGTGCGTGGGCGCGGGCTGGTTCTTCGGCAACATCCCGATCATCAAGAACAACTTCTCGCTCGTCACGATCGGCATCGTCGCCGTGTCGCTGCTGCCCGTGGTCTTCGAGTACGTCCGGCACCGCGGGAAACAATGACGCCGGGAGTAGTTTTACGATTTGCGTAAAACTACTCCCGGCGTCATTATTTCCCCTCCCAGATGCGCAGGCTCCCCGTCCTGATCGCCCTGACGTGCGTCTGCACGGCAGGGCTCGGCGCCCAGGCCCCGACCGCGAAAGGGCGCCTCGGCATGACCCTCGAGGAAATCCTCACGCCCTGGACGGGCGACCTCGACGGCATGACGCAGCGCCGGATGATCCGGGTGCTCACCACGTTCAGCAAGACGCAGTACTTCGTCGACCGCGGCCAGCCGCGCGGCACGGCCTACGACCAGGGCAAGCTGCTCGAGGACGAGCTGAACAAGAAGCTGCGCACCGGCAATCTGAAGGTCAACGTCCAGTTCGTGCCGGTCGCGCGCAACGAGCTGCTGCCCTCGCTCGTCGCGGGCAAGGGCGACATCGTGATGGCGGACCTGACGGTGACGCCCGAGCGCGCCAGGACAGTCGACTTCCTCGATCCGTGGATCGCGGGCGTCGACGAGATCGTCGTCTCGAGCCCGAAAGCGCCCGCGATCGCGACGGCCGACGATCTATCGGGCAAAGAAGTGTTCGTCCGCGAGTCGAGCAGCTACTTCCAGAGCCTGACCGCGCTCAACGAGCGGCTCGCGAAGGAGGGCAAGCCCCCGGTCACGCTGACGCCGGCGCCCGAGGAGCTCGAAGACGAAGATCTGCTCGAGATGGCCAACGCCGGGCTCGTGAGCTACCTCGTCGTCGACAACCACAAAGCGTGGTTCTGGCAGCGTGTGTGGCCGCAGCTCAAGCTCTATCCGACGATCACGCTGCGCACCGGCGGCCAGATCGCGTGGGCGATCCGGAAGGACAGCCCGCAACTGAAGAAGGAGCTCAACGCGTTCCTCGCCACGAACGGCAAAGACTCACTGAACGCGCGAATGATCTTCCGCCGGTATCTCTTGAGCACGCAGTACGTAAAGGGCGCGGCCGCGGACGCCTCGCGGAAGCGCTTCACGACGCTCGTCGCCTTCTTCCGCAAGTACGGCGCGCAGTACAACATCGACTGGATGCTGATGGCCGCGCAGGGCTACCAGGAATCCCGACTCGACCAGAACGCGAAGAGCCAGGTCGGCGCGATCGGCGTCATGCAGGTGATGCCGGCGACCGGCAAGGAGCTGAACGTTGGCGACATCACGCAGACCGAACCGAACATCCACGCCGGCGTGAAATTCATCCGCACGATGATCGACCGGTACTTCGCGAACGAGCCGATGAACGATCTGAACAAGGTGCTGTTCGCGTTCGCGTCCTACAACGCGGGCCCGGCCCGCGTGCGGCAGCTGCGCAAGGAGGCCGGGACGCGCGGCCTCGACCCGAACGTCTGGTTCAACAACGTCGAGCGCGTCGCGAACGAGCGGATCGGCCGCGAGACCGTCACCTACGTCAGCAACATCTACAAGTACTACGTGACGTACCTGCTGATTCAGGGCGAGTACATGCAGCGGCGGTCGATCAAGAAGGACGGTGAGTCAGATCCTCCGCCAGCGCCAGCTCCAGCGCACCGCGAAAATCCCTGATCGGCACGTGCGCCGCGACCTGCTTCTGGAGGTATTCGGTCAGGCGCTCCGGTGTCATCGCCTCGGTCGCCGCGCGAAAGAGATCCGGATACGTGTCGCTCATGACTTGCAGCCGCTGGATCACGAAGATCGGCACGACAAACGCGGAGGCGTGCGACAGCAGATCGGTGACGACCTGGGACGACAGCATGCCTTCGATGAGGTCGCCTCGTCCGCCAGCTGAGATGACTTCACCGTTGAGGCGAACTTCCCATCGGCCCTCCTGCGTCTTCACCGCCGGGTCGTAGACAATCGGCGGAACGATGACGCCGGAGATCTGAAACACCCCGCGGCGGAGGGTGTCCTGATCGTGCAGCAGCATCGCGGCATCCTCGGCGTCTTTCGCCCCGCACAGTGTCAACGAAGGTCTCAGACTCGTCATTGCGCTATCCCTGTTGGGCGGCCGGCGCCGGGCTGACGCTCTCGGGCGGTCCCGCCGGCTCCGGCAGGCCGCCGTGGGTAGCGAGGTATTTCGTCGCGAGGCCTTCAATGTCCGTGATCGGCTGGCCCTGCATCAGCAGCTGCCGCAGGCTCATCACGAAACGGGTCAGCAGGCGCGGCGTCTCGAGGATTTTCAACGTCGCGGGCGTGTTCGCGGCCCTCAACAGGTTCGCCGATTCCTGGTGGCCAAGGAATTCGAGGATGTGGCTCGTGCACAGCGCCTCGACCGCTTTGAGGATGGCCGAGATCAACGGCGCGTCCCCGACCTGCTCGACGCGGGTCGCCTTCTCCATCACCGACATCCGGAAGTGGCCAGGCTCGAGATCATCCGCGGTCGTGAAATTCACGCCGGGCAGCGCCACGCCAATGCGGGTCAGAACGGCCCCCCGCCACGCGTTGATCGCCGTGGTCGTCTCGGGTGACAGGTTGTTGCCTTGCGCGTCGAGGATCGCCTTGACCTCGTCGCTGCGTACTTCGACGCGAAGGGGCGTCACGGTCGCCGACAGGTCGAGGGCGGACTCACCGTAGAACTGAATGAATTCGCGCTCGATCCTCAGGCGCAGCAACCGTCTCTTGTACTCCTCCTGCGACGAATCGAGTCTCGACGCTTCGGTCAGGCTCGCAATCCCTTCATCGAGCCATTTGAGCCGATCGCCGCGCGTGCGCAGCGCTTCGGCCGCCAGCGCGTAGTTCGACCGAATCACCGGTCGATCGGGAGCGGCCTGCACGGCCCGCCGGTAATGCTCCGCCGCCGCCTCATAGTCGCTGTCGCTGTAGTGCCAGTTACCGAGGCGGTTCTGGTAGAGGTACTCCGCCGGCTCGCCCTTGGCCTCACGCCAGCGCGCGAGTACCTGCTCCGCGTACGGCCGGTTCATGGACACGAGCTTGTCCGCGAAATCGAGCAGGGCGTCGGTCGCGCCGGGATTCTGCGGCTCGAGCTCCATCGACCGCCGCAGATCGACGTCCACGTTGATCCAGTCGGCCGTCTCCAGCGCAAAGCTTGCGCGCCGAACGAGGATCGAGCTCTCCCACTCGGGATGGACGGCCAAGGCCCGATTGCACCAGGTCCGCGCGGAGGCCCAGTCCTTGAGATCCCAGGCGACGCACATCATGCCCCACGGTCCATCGAGGCCCTCCGGGCAGATCTCGAGGTCCTTCTCGAAGTGCGCCTGGGCGCTGGCGAGCAAGGCATCGCGCTTGCTGGCGTCGTTGGACGCTTCGTCGCGATCGTTGTGCCCGTTCCACACTTCGCCGAGGCCGTTATCGGGCTGCAGCTCAACGCACTTGTCCAGCCAGTGACGCGCCTCGCTGTATTTGCCGGCTTTCTTGTACGCGAGGGCCAGGTTCATGCACTCGCCGGGCTCGTCGTCGCTGAGGATCAAGAGCCGGTTAAAGATCGGCATGATGAGCCTCTCGCGCTCGTCGAGGCGTTTGCTGTACCAGTTCATCAGGCCGCGTTGTGCGCTCGTCATGCCGGGCGCCACGCGCAGGGCCTGCTGATAAAAGCCTTCCGCCCCCGATGCATCGCCCTCGGCGTCGGCACACTCGGCGAGCCCCAGGAACCCGTCGGCCAACCGCGGCTTCTTCTCGGCGATCGACTGATACCGGCGCTTCGCGCCTTCGATGTCCTTCGCCTCGAAGCACATCTCGGCCCGCGCCCTGGCCGTGACGTGCTCGCCCGGACACACCTGCTCCGCGCGCGTCAGCATCGCCGCAGCCTTCGTCGGCTGGACAAAACGGTAGAGCTGAATCTCCGCCGTGATCGCGATCATCCTGGCGCGCAGCTCGGCCGGGATATCCTGCTCGCCCAGAAACACGAACCAGTCGTACGCTTCCGGCCAGCGCTCCCGGCAGATCAGCCAGGCGAAGCGTTGCACGCGCGCCACGGGCCAGTCGGCGCTGGCTGACGACACGAGCGCGCCGTTGGCCAGTTGCCGGCCGATTTCCGTCCGCCACGCGCCCTCTTGAAACAGCTGGGCGTAGGTCGTCAACCAGGCCTGCCACCCGGACGACGCGTCGCGGCTGAACGCCTGCTTCAGCCGGTCGGTCTCCGACTCGACGATCGCGCGCGTGTAGGCCTTGCGGAATTCGGAAATCGCGGGTGCAAGACGCTGGAGGTCGACCTGCCCGATCTGTTCCTCGATCGTCGACAAGACCTCGTGGTAGCTCGCGCGCGCGTTCAGGCGATCGCGGACGGCTTCGAGCGCCGCGGCGGCCTCGCGCATGTTCGCGTCGGCCTGTGCCGCCTGCAGATAGGCGTTCGCGAACTTGTCTTTGAACGTGTCACCTGACATCTCAGCGCCCCTTGAACGACGATGACGTCGCCTCTTGATCCTTGGGCGCCGGCGCAGGCGCAACCTCGGCAGGCGTCTCTGTCACGCCCGCCCGGGGTCCTACGGTGCTCGCCCCGCCGCCACCGGCGGGGGCCGGCTCGCGATCGTCCTTCCTGGCACTCTTCTCGGTGGTACCGGGCTCGGTCGGCGGCGGCAGCACGAGCGGCTCGTCGTTCTGCAGATACACGAGCGGCGCGCCGAACCGCGGATGCGTCCACCGCGGAAAGATCTGCCCCAACGCGACGCGTCCGGACTGCACCGCTTCGTCGGGACCAACGCCTCGCGCGAGATCCTTGTAGACGGCGGCAGCGAAATCGCCGATCTCGTCGTGCGACAACGCAAACTGCATCGTCATGACCGAAGGGATTCGCGCCGCGGACAGATCGCGCGCGCACTTCTTGAGACCCTCCTGGCGCTTGACCCCGTCCGCCGGGTTGCCTGGAGTCTTGCATCCGTGCAGAAACACCACGCCCGGCTTCGCGTCGTAGCTGAACAGCGAAAGCACGTCGTCTCCGGTCAACGGCTGCGCGATCTTGTCGTCGGGCAAGTAGACTCGCGCCTCCGGATCGTCAGGCTGTCCGACGAACGTCAGGCCGCCACGATCGTCGCGGCTGCCGTAACCGACGAAGTGGAGCACGTGCGGTGTCAGGTCCTCGAGCGTGCTGCCGAGCTTGCGAATCGAGACATCTTCCAGGACGGTGACGTCGGTGTTGGGAATTCGCCTGAGCTTGGCGAGCAATGATTCCTGTTCGACCGCGCCGATGCCGCTCTCCCCGTTCGGGGTGTAGATGGCGACGAGGATGCGGAGCTTCTCGACCTTCGGCGCCGCGATGTCCGCCGAGGGCGGCACGTACCTCGTGAATAGCAGATCGCTTCGCCGGCCACCAAAAAACGAGGTGTCGAGCGGCCCACGCTCGCCATCGGGCACGAACAGGAATTCCCAGGGCAGCCGCGCCACATCGTCGGCGGCTCGAGGGAACGTCAGGCGGAGCCTCATGCGAAAGCCCGGTGTCTTGCGCACAGCCGCGGCCGTCTGGAACCGCTCGTACAGCCCGCAAAACGACTTCCTCACCTTTTCATCGCCAAACAGCGCGCGGAACAGATTGGCGCCGAGCACCTTCAAATCGTCCGTCTTGTAGTTGCCCCGCCAGGTCTTCTCCTGCTCGAGCGCGAGGCCCATGTTGATCCACTCGTGAAGGCGCTGGACGGTCAGCAAAGCCAGCGGGTCGGCGAGCCGTCCCTCGACGCGCTCCGGCTTGCCCTGTTCGTTGACGCACTCGAGGCTCAGCGTCAGGTTGTCGATGACCGTAATCGTGCAGTCGAAGTTGCGCAGCTTCAGGGCCGGGTTCGGGAAGAGCGGGACGTCCTGGACGGTGTCCTCGGGTTGGTCGGGCGACAACACCTCGGGACGAACGGCCTTCTCACTGTACTGGCGCTTGATGAGCTCCGCCACCTGCTGGCCGAGCTGGGCCATGCTGATCCGGCGGTTGACGCGCGGCATGCCGTCCCGCAATGCCTGGAGCAACGCGCCGGAGAACATCGTGTAGGCGGCTCCCTCCGGCGCGGTGGACGTCTTCTGCGCGCTCGACGAGCACAGCATCGTCGTGCCGGTGCTCGGCGTCAGAATCTCGCCCGTCTTGGCAAGCATGACGTCCTTCGCCGTGCTCTGAAACTCCTTGAACGCGCGCGCCGCGAAACAGCAGTCCAGGATCAGATACTTGCGAATCTTTCCGCCGGTGTTGTCCCGGATCATCGTCGCAAGATCGTTCATGTGAATGCTGCTCGGGCCCTCCAGGCCGTCGGTCGTCTCTTTGATGGCGAGGTAGTAGTCGTTACTCGGCGTCAATCCGCCATGGCCGACGTAGTAGAAGAGCAGGTCGCGCATCTCCGTCCCTGCCTTCTTGAGCTCCTCGGCGCGGGCCGTGAGAAACCCTCGCATCCGCTTGAGCTGCGGCGCGGCGCTCTCGGTCGCATCGAAGAGCACCAGCAGGTTCTCGTCCTGCAACGCGAACCCGTCCGGGTCGCGAAGGTACTTGATGAAGTCGTCCGCCGAGGCTCTGAACGCGGGCCCCTGCGCCAGCGTCGGCGCGTTGGGAAACTCACTCGCCCCGGCGACGATCGCCAGCGTGGTGGCCGCGGATGGATCTGCGGAGGGATCCGCCATGGCCTATTGCGGCTT
This sequence comes from Vicinamibacterales bacterium, assembly GCA_035279905.1. Lineage (GTDB taxonomy): Bacteria > Acidobacteriota > Vicinamibacteria > Vicinamibacterales > SCN-69-37 > DATEGZ01. The sequence goes on along the minus strand of DATEGZ010000254.1, from coordinate 18,192 downwards.
CGTGCCGCCGGCCATCGCCTTGACCATCTCCGCGGCGCTCTTCGCGTCGACGTTGGTGGCGACGACCGTCCCATTGTCCGTCGTGATCTCGACGCGCGTGCCGGTATGCGCGGCCAGCCACGCCTGGACGCCCTTCGCCACCGCCGTAATCGCGGTGGTCCCGAGCACCAGCACCAGCGTCGCGCCGAAATCCTGCGAGTCCTTGCTGGTCCGCTCGCGATCGATCGCGAGCTGATCGTGGTCCGGCACTTCCTTGCGCAGCCACGTCTTCAGATCCGCCGCCTTCATGTTGGCTTCGGCCGGAGACGCATTCAGGAACGTGATTCGGTACGTGGAACCGGTGGCCATGCGAGTCTCCTCACGCCGCGCAGAGTTCGAGCCGGGGGTAATCGCGGATTATCCCCCGGCTAGAACAGATGTCAAGGAGGAGACTGAAATTCAGGCGTCCGGGGCCGGACGCCTGACGGGTCTTGCTTCCTACGGCTTGCGGGTACGGTACCGCCGGGCGACACCGAGCACGCCGCCCACCGCGAGCAGCGAGAGGCTCGCCGGCTCGGGCACGGTCGTGATGCGGAAGTTCTCCGCGCTGAACGTCGGGAACGCGTCGCGGCCGGCCTGACCGGAGAAGTTCTCCAGTCGCGCGAGCACCTTCAAGTCGACGGTGTTGTCGTTCAAGTCCGGTGAGAACACCAGCCGGGCGCGATCCAGACCCTGGTTGAAGTAGATGAAGAAACCCGCTCCGGGCGTCGTCACCTGCGCGGCGATCAGATTCGCGGCGTTGCCCGCCGCAAAGTTCGTCGCCGGATTGTTGTCGTCGTCGAAGGTCTGGAGCACGATGACGTTCGCGCCCGAGGCGGGGATGTTGCCCGCCACGCCGTTGAAGAAGTTGAGGGTGGTTCCGGTGCCGAACACCGTCGACTCCAGCTCGAAGACGTCGGTGGCGATGTTGAAGGTGGTGAAGAGCTCATTGCCGACCACCTGCCGCCCTGGCGTGGCCAGCGCGTTACTGCCGGCGAAAGGATCGGTATCGAAGCGGATCGTCGCGGCCTGCGCGGTCGAGCTGAGCGCCAGAACCGCAACCGCGACGCCGCAAAACACGGACTGACGCATTGGTATTTACCTCCACTTAGGCAGGAGGCGGCGGCGCGAAAGCTTTCAGCTGACACGAACCGGCGGTGGCGAGAGAATAGGACCGCACCCCCTCAAATCTTTCGTGCGGAGAGATGCTGTGACCACTCACGACGAGGTCCGCGCCGCATGGTGGCGCCGCGCGCTCACGATGGACAACGGATTCGTCACCACCCACGGTGGCGACCATCGCTGGACCGCGCTGTAATCGCGCGGTTGCCGTAGAATGCGGTCATGCAGAACATCTCCGATCGGCTTCGTCGAAGCCGCGCCGGTGCGGGCCTCGCCTTCGGCCTGGCCATGATCGCCGCCGCGATCCCTGCCCCCGGCAGCGGGACCCGCGCGGCGGCGCAGGGCTCGAATCCGTGTGCCGTCCTCACGGCTGACGACGTGAAGCCGATGGCAGTGCTCGCGACCGTCGAGGCCGGCGTCGCGGCGTCGTTCGCGCCTGCCGGCTACAGCGCGTGCCGGTACGCCTGGGGCGCCGGGCTGAACCGGTACAAGCTCGAGGTCAGCGTGAGCGAGGGATCCCGGATGTTCACGGGCGCGAGCGCCGACGGAATCAAGCAGAGCCTGCTGGCCACGGTCAGACCTGAGACGGCTGACGGCGTCATCCCCGATGTCGGTGACGCCGCCGTGTTCAAAGCCGAGTCACCCGTCTACGCGTACGCCACGGCCTTCGTGAAAGGCCGGATCGTCCAGGTGCACCTCGATGGACTGGATGCGCGGACGAAGAAGGATCAGGTGATCGCCCTCCTGAAGACGGCCGCGTCGCGGCTCTAGCGGCCTACGATCCGCCAACGCGATGATCGAAGCTGAACTTCAGCGAGAACTCCACGCGGTAGTCGTTGAACGAAAACCCGTCTGACTTGTTCTCGCGCCTGGCCCATTGAAACTCCGGGCCGCCGACGACGTTGGTCGCCGGCCGGCACAGCAGATTCACGCTGACGTACGTCCCCGTCTTGAACGCCGATGGCGACTGGCCGTCGCTGTTCGAAATGTGCACGCTCGAATAACCCGCTGATGTCGACCACGTTCCCGACCACTTGTGATCGAGATACGCCACGACCGTGACGACCGGGAGCGGTGCGCCGAGAAACGGCCTGGCGGAATTGCCGGCGTTTGCCTTGGTGGCCACGTCGATCGACGCATCGTTTACGTAGGTCTGGACGCCCCGGCCGATCACCGTTTGCAGGCGCAGCAGATCGCGCGGCGACGCCTTGAGATTCGAGCTGATGCTGACGCCCCCGCCCCAGACCTGGCCGCTCAAATCAATCGCGTCGGCGGGGTTGTTGTCGTCGTACGCGACATACCGAAGCACTCCGCCCACCTGAACGTAACCCCATTTCCGGCCGAGCCGGTAGTGACCGGTGACGTCGGGCAGCGGAAAGCGTGTCGTCACGTCCCCGAGCTCGACCTTGGCGTCGGGCCGCTCGATCGCGAGCGTCAGATTCGAAGGACCTTGCGCGTACGGCTGCCAGAAGACCTGCGGGTTGCGCAGCAGCAGCATGCCGTTCGGCGACCAGTAATAGAGGATGTCCGGGAACACGTCGCCATCCATGAACTGGCTGTTGGTCTGGCCGGCGCCGAGCTGTTTCCACTGACCGTAGCCATGGCGCAGACGGAGCGTCGTCTGGCCGGCGTTCGTTCCGGTGCCGAACATGTCGAATTCGAGGACGCTCGTGACGTCCCCGTTCGACGTGGGCAGTTTCCCCTGGAAGCCGAACCGGCTCTGCCGCGGCGTCAAGTAGAAGTGCCCGTCCTCGCCAAACTGCTTCGGCGAGCTCGGCAACGTCGTCGGCCGCGCCATGTCGAACGAGGTCGGATTGTTCTGGTTGAAATCCGCGATCGCATCGGCTTGCGCAAACCCGTAGATGCGAAGCGTCGGCTGGGGTTGTTGCGCGGCCGGTTCCAACGCCATCCGGCTGCAGACGAGCGCGACGACGAGCGCACTCACGAAGGACACAGCGTGGGGCCTCCCGCCGGGTATTGTGCGCCGAGTCGGCGCAAAACGTGGCGGTCAATCGCACGACGCGAGGACTCGCAGCGCGCGCAGCGTGATCCACCGATTGGGCGCGCCGACCTCGCCGGCGATTTCCTCGTACGGCGTGTCTTTGTGCCGCACGTCGAGCAGCCAGCGGCCGTCGGCCTGCCGGCGCGCGCGCACGGCGGCCACGGCCTCCGCCACTCGCGCGTCCGGCTGCACGCCCGCGGCGCGAAGATACTCGAGCGCGCGCAGCACGTCGTAGTGCCAGAGCGGAGGAAACGCGAATTGCATCCACGCCGGGTTGATGATCTCGCCCGTCGACAGCCGCCGGAGCAGACGGCGCGCCAGCAGCAACTCGTGCGCCCGATTCCGCGCGTCCGTCACCGCCGCCACGGCCCCGAACGCCCGTTCGAACGCGAGGAGTCCCTCGAGCACGCAGATCGTCGTGTGGAACGACGACCGCACCGAGCCGCGCTCCGCCTCGCAGTTCCAGCCGCCGTCCGCGAGCTGCTCGCCGAGCAGCCGATCGACGAGCCGGTCGCTCCGCTCGCCGAAGTACGCGCCAAGCGCCGCGACCCGGCCGTTGATGCAGGGCTCGACCTCTCCCTCGAAAAACGGCGAGTTGCCGAACTCGGGCCCCCACGTGACGTGGCTGCGCACGCGGTCGATCGCTCCGCGCGCTCCGGGACTCGCTGGATCGATGCCGAGGTCGCGCAGGTACACCAGCGTGTACATGTTCGACCACCAGAACGGCGTGGCGACGCCATCGCCCCACTGGCCGTCGGGGCGCTGCAGATCGAGCAGCCGCCTGCCCCATCCTTCGGACGCGACGCGCGCCCGCTCGGCCGCGACGATCGTCTCGGGCGCACCGGCGAGATCGCGCATGACCTGCCAGCGGATCGAGGGGTCCGCGTCCAGAAGCCAATCGATGACGAAGTCGTTGGACGGCATCGTCCTGCGAAGCATGATATTTCCTTCACATGCAGCTGAGTGAGGCCGTCGATCTGCTTTCGGGCGCCGATCTCTCATCGCCTGGACGGACGACGTGGGCGGACCTCGGAAGCGGCAGCGGAACGTTCACACTCGCGCTCGCGGACACGCTCGCGCCCGGCAGCACCATTCACGCCATCGATCGCGACGGATCGGCGCTGCGAAAGATCGCGCCGCTGCACGACCGCGTCCGCATCGTGACGCACCGCGGCGATTTCACGCACGCGGCCTGGCCGTTCGCCGGTCTGGACGGCATCCTCATGGCCAACTCGCTCCACTACGTCGAGGACCAGGTGCGGTTCATTCGCGCCTGCGAGCCTCGCATGACTTCGCGACGCTGGCTCATCGTCGAGTACGACACTGACGCGCCAAACCGTTGGGTGCCCTACCCGGTGTCGAAAAGGCGATTGACGACGCTCTTCAGCGCGGCCGGCTATGCATCGATCAAGTTCCTTGGCTCGCGCCCGTCGCTCTATCGCCGGGCGGCGCTGTACGCGGCCTTGATCGAGGCCTAGCCGTCACCACAGGCCGGGTACGAGCCGCCTGGGGACGCGCGTCGCATATTCCCGATAGCCTGGCAGTTCCGCCGTGAGCATGCGATCTTCCAACGCGGTCCGAAGTACGAGCAGGAGTGCGTTCAAGACGGCTGGCACCAGCGCGAGCCACGACCCTAACGTCAATGCCAGCCCGATGATTTGGACAATGCGCGCGGCGTACAGCGGATGCCGGACGAAACGATAAGGACCATGCTGTACGACGGTATGGCCACGGTCGGTTTGGATCCTCGATCTGGCCGACAGGAAACGATTCGCCGCAGCGCACCAGTAGACGGCGCCGATCGCTGCAAGGAGAGCGGCCGTCCCGATCGCTCGCACGATCATGGGCACGGTGGACCATCGGAAGCGCCCGGCATCAAGAGCCGCGGTTGCAAGAAATATCAGCAGCACGATCCGAATACCTGGCCCGATCAGCCGGTCCCAACGCGGAACATTCGGCGCGATGGTCAGCCGTTCCTTGAGCAGCTCGGGATCATGACGCAGCAGCAACCAGCCGCTGAGAACCAGATGACCGGTCAACAGCAGCATGACCAGCCACCCGGCAGGCCAATCGACGCGTCCCGCCAGACCGAAGAGCACAGCGCCGGCGATCGCCGACTCAATGACGCCGACCTTCACAAAGCTCTTGAGCAACGTTCGCGCGCGAATGTCAGGGTTCATGTCCTGCTAGAACACGCCGCGGTCGGACAGCTGCAGGAGCTGCACGACCAGCACCCACGTCACCGCGGCAAGGACCGTCGTCATCGCGATCGTCGTGCGCCACGATTCCTTCGCGTCCCCGCGCAGATACACGAACGCCGAGATCGCGGTCCCGACCGCCAGGCCGAAGATCCAGCCGTTGGCGACGAAGAACACGAACCACGCGATGCGAACGAGATGCTCGCCGCGTACCGCAGGGAGCGACGTTTGACCGGACACGAACCGGCGCCACGACAGCGCCAGCTGCAGCAGGGCCAGCACGAACGTTGCGCCGAAGGCGATGCGCGGGAACACGGCGGCGCGGCCGGTCAACGACAGGCTCAGTCCCAGGCCCGCCGCTCCGACGAGGGCGAAACACGCGCTCATGAGGATGTCGGCGCGCGACGCCGCGGCCTCGCGCGCGACCGGCGCCGAACCTCGCCGCCGGCGGCTCGCTCGACGCCCGGCCAACAACAGCCCGATCGCCACGACGGCGAGCACCATAACAGTCGGGCGCAGTACCCACGACCAGCCGTACAGCGTGTTCGACAACAACACCCGTCGCTCGAGCAGCGGTCCGAGCACGAACGCGAGCATCAGCGGGGCGCGCGGCCATTTGAGCGACGACATCGCGTAGCCCAGGCCTCCGAGTGCCAGCAGCACCCCCAGGTCCGCCGTCGCATGCCGCTCGCCGACGGTGCCGATCAGCACGAACGTCAGGATCACGGGGAACAGCAGCGCCGGACGCAGAGTGGCGAGACGCGCGACCCAGCCGAGCGAGGCCAGGCCGATGACCGCGCCGATCGCGCTCGCCAGCACGGTGCACCACACCAACGCGAAGACCATCGTCAGATGCCCGCCCGCTTCGGCCGGCAACAGCATCGTCGGACCGGGCGCGATGCCCTTCAGAATCAGCGCGCTCAAGAGAAACGACGACGCCAGGCCGCCGGGGATTCCCAGCGCGAGCGTCGGTACCATCGCGCCGCCATGCGTGGCGGTGGTGGCCGATGCCGGCCCGATGACGCCTTCGATCGCCCCGGAACCGAGTGGGAGGCTGCCGGCCGAAGTGTCACGTCGCGCCGACGTCTGCGCGTGTGCGTAGGCAATCCACTGTGTGACGGAGGCGCCGACGCCTGGCAGGCTCCCGATCACGGCGCCGATGCCGCTGCATCGAAACACGAGGCCCGCCTGCCGCACTGATTCCCGCACGCCACGCATCGCGCCGCGGCCGGCGGCGGTCACGACGCCCTCCTCGACACGCCGGCTTCTGATCATCTCGAGCGCTTCCGCCACCGCAAAAATGCCAAGCGCGACCGGCAACAGCCCCAGTCCGTCCCACAGCGTGACTTGCGAGAACGTGAATCGGGGCTCGCCCCGGACTGGATCAAGCCCGACGGTCGCAAGCGCGAGCCCCAGCGCGCTGCTGAACAGACCTTTCACCGGATTGGCGTGCGACAGCGGCACGAGCAGACAGATGCCGACGATCGCGAGCGCCGCCAGCTCCGGCGAGCCGACATGAGCCAGCACGCGCGGCGCGAACGGAATGAACGCGACGAGCACGCCGACGCCAAACAGCGCGCCCATCACCGACGCGCTGATCGCGGCGCCCGTCGCGTAGCGGCCTTCGCCGCGTTTGGCGAGCGCGTGACCGTCGGCAACGATCGCCGCGGCCGTGGCTTCGCCCGGCACGCCGAGCAGGATCGACGTGATGTCGCCGGCGCCGGCGGTCACCGCAGAAGTTGCCGTCAGCAGCACGAATCCATCGATCGGCGCGAGCGACACGACGACCGGCAGCAGAAACGCGAGCGCGGCGGGCGCGCCAAGCCCGGGCAGGATGCCGACGACGTAGCCGACGAGGACGCCCGCCAGCAGGTATCCAAGAGTGGGCCACATCAGCACTTGCTGGAGGCCCGCGAACGCGGCGGCAAGACTCTCGAGCACGTCAGCGCGGCTTGAGGATGAAGCGTAGATCGTCGAGCGTTTTGGGCCGCGCGGCCAGCGTCGCGATCGTCTGCTCGAGCGACGCGGCATTGACCGGATCGACGGTCAGTCCCGCCGCGTTGGCGTCCGCGAGGAAGTGCGGGTCCACCCACGTCTTCTCGAGGGCGTCGCGCAGCAACTGCAGACGGGCGGCCGGTGTGCCGCGCGGAACGACGTAAAAGCGCACCATCGGCGCCATCATGTAGATGCCCGTCTCGAGCCACTCACGCGCGTGTGTGTCAGCGGCAATCGACATCGCGTCCGGCGCGTCAAGCCCCGGGATCGGCGCCGCCGACAGGCGAAGCACGGGACGCACGTCCGCCGACTGGAACGACGTGTGGTAGGCATCGACGCTCAGACACACGGCGTCGATTTCGCCGCCGTTGAACGCCAGCCGGACGTCAGCGCTGTTCGCGTAGCCGGACACCATCTGGATCGGCAAGCCGAGCGCAGCGGCCGCGATCAACGGCGTGGCGTAGGGCGGATTCGCTGTTCCGCCGCTGCCGAACTTCGGCGGCTTCGACGCCCGCCGCCAGCCTTCAACCGAAGTGATGCCGCTGCGGCCGCTGAAGAAGACGATCTGCGGCGGCGGGCCGGGACTGCCCAGCATGTCGAAGGCGTCGAGCAGCTTCGATTCGATCAGGTCGGAAGCGCTGGTCTCGGAGAGCATGCCGATCGTCAGCCCGTCGGCTTTCGTCTCGGTCGCCAGGTGCTTGACGGCAAGCGCGCCGTTGGCTCCGGGCATGTTCTCGACGATGACGTTGGGATGTCCGGGCAGGTAGCTGCCGAAGTACTTGGCCAGCATTCGCGCGTGCAGATCGTACGGCCCGCCTGGCCGGAACCCGACGACGATGCGAAGCGTGGATCCGTCGAAGGTCGTGCTCGACGCGGTGCGCTCGGCGGAATGACACGCGGCAGCACAGGCCAGCGCGGCCAGAACCGTCACTGGCAGGACGACTGAGCGCTGGGCTCTCACGTGCGCCGCGTATGGTATCAAAGGACCTGCGCCCGATGTCCGAGCGATACGAGCTCCCCGCTGGTACCAGTCCCGCGCTGCGCGAGCGATTCGATCGGTTGTCGCCCGGCGATCAAGCAAAAGTACTCGCGCGCATGGCCGCCAGAAATCGCGGCGGCGAGCCGGCGCGCATGGTCCTCACGCGGATCGCCGACCCGGCGCCCGGTGACGATCGCGGCCGGCCGCCGCTCATCGTCATGCCGTCGATGTTTGGCGCAGTGGCCGAGTGGCGGACGTTTTTTCAGGGGCTCACGGTCGATCGAACGATCTACGGTCTCGAGCTGGTCAGCGGCGCGTCCTACTGGACGGACGACCCGACGATGCAGGAGATCGCGGCCCGCTGCGCCGAGGTGCTTCAGCGTGACCTCGCCGGCCAGCGCTTCCATCTGATCGGCCATTCATTCGGTGGCCGCCTGGCGTACGAGCTCGGACAGCAGCTCGATGCGGCCGGCCGACCACCCGCGTCAATCGTGGTCGCGGACACGTCGGCGACCGGCCTCAAACGAAGTCTGCGCTGGCGCGACGTGCGCTCGATGGCGGCGAACGCGCCAGGCTGGCTGAAGAACGAGCTGCAGGTCTATGGTCCGGGTGCCCTGCCGCGTCGCATCCGGATCCGCTGGCGGTTCCGGGTGCACGCTCAGCAAGGTGGTGCGGACGCGATCTTCGATCTCTCGCAATTTCCCGAAGCGTATCGACGCCGGCCGCTCGACAGTCATCGCGCCTTCAAGGCGTATCGACCGCAGCCGACCAACAATCGTGTGGTGTACCTCCGCAGCCGCGTCCGATCGCTCATCCACTCGGATCGGCCGGACGGAGGTTGGGGCGAATTTGTCCCGCCGCCGCGCCTGACCGTGCTGGCGATCCCGGGCGATCACGGCTCGCTGCTCTATCCGCGATGGCGAACAGCCGTGGCGTCCACCATTCAGCAGGCGCTGGCGCAAGCCGACGCTTACTGACCGCGCTCGATCTCGTCCAGCAGCCTCTCGAGCTCGGCGTCGCTCGCGCGCAACTCGTCCGCATGCCGGCGCTCCACGACCCTGGCGAGCGCGACAACCGTCGGCGCCCGCAGAAAATCATTGAGCGCGACGTCCACGCCGAGCTGCTGCCGCACCAGCGTGAGCACGCGCATGGCGAGCAGCGAGTCGCCGCCGGCAGCGAGAAACCCTTCATCCGCGGCGAAACGATCGTGGCCGAGCAGCTCCCGCCAGATGCCGGCGATCGACCGCTCGACGACCGAGCGATCGGACCACGAGACGGGCGCCGCAGGCTGCGTCAGCGTCGCGTCCTCCAGGTCACCGAGCGCGCGACGATCGACCTTGCCGCTGGCGGTGAGCGGAAGCGCATCGAGGAGGACGAAGCGGCTCGGCACGCTGCCTTCCGGAAGATGGCTGACGGCAAAAGCGCGCAGCCCCTCCTCGTCGACGACACGGCGATCTCCCGCCGCGTAGGCAACGAGCATCGGATCGCCCTGCGAATTGTTGCGCACGAGGACGGCGGATTGCGTGACGCCTGGCGCGCGCACGAGCGTCGCTTCCACGCCTTCGATCTCGACGCGGAAGCCACGGACTTTGACCTGGAAATCCCGGCGGCCCAGATGAAACAGCAGGCCGTCGGGATCCATGCGTCCGAGATCGCCGGTCCTGAACTCTTCGGCAACGATCTCCCCTACCACGCCGGCGGGCACCGTCTCACCGCGCTCATCGACGATGCGGACGCGGCGCCCGGCGCGAGGATATCCGACGGGAAGCACATCGCCGGGCACGATGCTGTCGTGCGTCAGCACGCTCAGCGCCACGTTGCCGGTTTCCGTCAGGGAGTACGCGTTGACGAATCGGGCGCCGCGCGCGAAGTGGCGCTTGAACGACGCGAAGTCTTCGGGCAGCACGCGCTCGCCGACCAGACGAAGCACGCGCACGGTCCGCAGCTGGTCGGTGGGACCGAGCGAGGCGACGAACGTGCGGTACAGCGTCGGCGAGCAGAAGAGCGCGGTCGCGCCTTCAGCATCGAGCCAGTCGCGCAGGCCGGCCACGCCCTCGACGTCGATGCGGCGCGGCAGCAACGATCCGCCGGACAGCAACGCGCGCCAGATCGTCGCGCGCGCCGCGCCGGCGGCGAGGGAATGCAACAACGTGTGGCGGTCGCCAGGGCCGTGAGCGAGCGCCTCGGCGCTCGCTCGCGCGTGCGTCACCGTCTTGCCGTGCGTGGCCGCGATGCCCTTCGGCTCACCCGTCGAGCCAGACGTGTAGCAAATGTAGGCGGGCGCGTCGGGCGACACGTCCACCGCCGCGAAGCTCATCGACGCATCGTCCGCAATCTCGCGCACCGCCACCCCGGCCGCGACTTCGGCCGCGAGAGGCAGCAGCGCGCGACTCGCGAGCACGGCCGATGGCCGGCTCAGATCGATGATGCGGCGCAGATGCTGCGCGGGCTCGCGGGCGTCGATCGGCAGAACAGCCGCGCCGGCGGCGATGACGCCGACGATGGCCGCGATTTCGGCGATCGGGTTGGTCCCGGCGAGCACGACGACGGGCCGTGTCGCATCAGACGGCAGCGCGAGGCTTGCCGCGATGCTCTGCGCCCGTCGATCGAGCTCGCCGTAAGTGCAGTCCCGACCGCCGCACCGAATCGCGCGCGCGTTCGGATCGCGCGCGACGACGTCCAGAAAGCAACGGTAGATTGTGCGGTCCAAACCGGGTCGTGCGCTACTTTTTCGCCGGAATGTTCAACTCGCCGAGCTTCGCGGCCATGTCTTCAGCGGACGTCGGCGGCTTGACGGCCTTGTCGATGGCCAGGATCTTGCCGTCCTTGCCGATGTAGAACGTCCAGCGGTTCGCGACGCCGCCGCGGTTGAGCACGCCGTACGCGTTCGCCGTGTCCTTCGTGGGATCGGCCAGCAGCGGAAAGTCCGCGTGTTGCGCTTCGGCAAACGCCTTGTTCTGGTCCACCGGATCGACGCTGATCATGAAGTACTTCGCCTCGTACTTCTTCAGCAGATCACCGTGCTCGGCCAGCGACTTGCATTCGATCGTGCAGCCCTGCGTGAACGCTTTCGGGAACCAGCCGAGGACGACCGCCTGCTTGCCGCGGAAGCTGGAGAGTTTGTAGGTCTGGCCGTCACTCGCCTGGAGCGTGAAATCCGGCGCGGTATCGCCAATCTTGAGCTCCACCGCCGGCGCCGGCGTTTGAGCCGACACGGTCACACCCGCTACGAGCATCGACAGCAACAACTGCTTCATCATCTAACCTCCACGAAGGGTCATCCCGGCAAGATCTTAGTCCAGATTCCGGACGCACCCGTCACGTTAAGATGGGCCGATCAGGCCTGCTAGACCAGCAGCGCCGGGCCGATAAAGCGCCGTAGTCGGGACCAGGCAGTCGCGTATGAAGATTCTTTACATCGGCAACGACTCGAACGGCGTTGAGTTGACGGCGTTCGCCCTTCAGCGCATCGCCCCGGGGGTGGCGGTCGCGTTCATCCCCAGCCTGAAGGCGGCCCGCAGCTGGATCGAACAGAACCGGGACGTGGCCGTCCTGACGGTCGAGGTCAACCCCGACCCGGCCGCCTGTGAGCTGTTCATTCGCCAGGTTCGTGGTTTGGGCCTGACTGCGCCCCTCGTGCTGGTGGCCGGGGGATCGGCCCGGCCGGCGCCGCCGGACCTGGCCGCGCTCGCCGACGCGACCCTCCCGAAGGACGGGGCGTTGCTGCGTGACCTCCCGACGGCGATTGGACGCCTGCTGAAGGACCAGCTCTCGCAGGCCGCGCCCGCGCCCGTCGCCGTACCCGCACCCGCGCCAGTGGCGCCGCTCCCCCCGCCGGCGCCGGCCAAGGTGGCGGCCGAGCCGGCACGATCCAATCCGTTCGCTCATCTCGTCCCGGCGCCCGACGCGGTCCAGCACCAGTTGGCGCAGACGCTGGCCATGCTCGACCAGGCGCATCGGGACCGTGACGCGCTCACCGCGGCCAACGTCGAGCTCGAGCGACGGATCGCGGAGGCGGCCGCCCGACTGACCGAGGAGCGCACGCACGCGAACGAGCGGTCCTCGCAAGCCAGCGCGGCGCTCGAGGCGCTGCGGGCTCAACTCGTGGACCAGGCGGCGGCGCTGCTCAAGGCGGAACAACAGGCCGCCGTCGATCGCCATGTCGCCGCCGAGGACGCGGCGCGGCATCATGCGAAGGCCGACCGCGACCTGGTGCGCGAAACGTCTACCCGCGAGGCTGCGGAGCGAGCCGCGGCCGCTGCCGACACGGCGCGCACGGCTGCGGAAGAACGGCACGCGGCCGAGGTGGAAGCGCTCACCGCGGGGCTGGCGGATCAGAAGGCGCGGTTCGAACACCGTCTGGCTGACGCGGCCGCTCGCCTCGAGGAACATCAACGCCGTACGGCCGAGAGCTCGGCTCAGGCGACCGACGCGCTCGACGCCCTTCAAGCGAAGTTGGTCGCGGCGACCGAGGCGCTCACGCGCGCCGATGTCGAGCGGAAACAGCTCGAAGAGCGGCAGGACGCCCTCATCGAGGAACTTGCCGACGCCGACGCCAGGTTGGCAGAAACGGCCGCCGCTGCGGAACAGCGCTCGAAGCAGGACGCCGGCGCGCTGGAAACGCTCCGCTCGGAGCTCACTGCCCTCACGGCGCAAGCGTCGAGCGACCGACAGGCCGCGATCGAGGCTCAGAACCAGGCCGAGGCCCGATTGACGAAAGTAGCGGCCAGCGCGACGGAGCGCGAGGCCCGGCTCGAGGCCAAAATCCGTGAGGCCTCGGACGCGCGCGACACGCTTCAAGCGAAGTTCGCCGAGGCCGAAACGAAGCAAGGCGACCTCACCCGGGAGTTTGCCGCCGCTGCTGCGCGGCAGACTGCCGAGTTGGCGAACCAGAAGCATCAGTTCGAACTCCGGCTGGCGCAGGCGGCCGACGCGCTCGACGCGCTGCGATCGGAGCTCGCCAGCGTCACCGCGCAAGCATCGACCGATCGGCAGGCCGCAATCGACGCCGCCAAAACGCACGAAGCGACGGTCGCGCGGCACACCGCCGCGCTGGCCGCAGCCGACGCCGCGCACGCTGACACGAAAACACAGCACGCCACCCAGAAGCAGGAGTTCGAGCAACGCCTGGTGGATGCCGCCGCTGCGCTCCAGGCCTTGCGCTCGGAGCTCGCCGGCGTCACCGCGCAAGCGTCAACCGATCGGCAGGCCGCAATCGACGCCGCCACAACGCACGAAGCGGCGGTCGCGCGGCACACCGCCGCGCTGGCCGCGGCCGAGGCCGCGCACGCCAAAACGAAAACAGAGCACGCGTCTCAGCTGGACGCGCTCACCGCCGGACACGCGTCCCAGAAGCAGCAGTTCGAGCGACGATTGGTGGACGCCGCCGCCGCGCTCGACGCCTTGCGCTCGGAGCTCGCCGTCGTCAACGCGCAGGCTTCGACCGATCGACAGGCCGCCGCCGACGCCGCCACAACGCGCGAAGCGGCGATCGCGCGATACACCGCCGCGCTCACCGCGGCCGAGGCCGCGCACGCCAACACGAAAACAGAGCATGCGTCCCAGACGCAGCAGTTCGAGCAACGCCTGGTGGAGGTCGCCAAAACGCACGAAGCGGCGGTCGCGCGGCACACCGCCACGCTGGCCGCGGCCGAGGCCGCGCACGCCAAGACGAAAACAGAGCACGCGTCTCAGCTGGACGCGCTCACCGACGGACACGCGTCCCAGAAGCAGCAGTTCGAGCAACGATTGGTGGAGGCCGCCGCTGCGCTCGACGCCTTGCGCTCGGAGCTCGCCGTCGTCAACGCGCAGGCATCGACCGATCGACAGGCCGCCGCCGACGCCGCCAAGACGCACGAAGCGGCGGTCGAGCGGCACACCACGGCGCTGGCCGCGGCCGAGGCCGCGCACGCCGATACGAAAACACAGCACGCCACCCAGACGCAGCAGTTCGAGCAGCGATTGGTGGATGCCGCCACGGCGCATCACGCGGCGGTCGAACAGCTTCAGGCAAAGCTGTCCCAGACGACCAGCGCGCTCGACGCCCTGCGCTCGGAACTGGCCGTCGCGGTGGCCGGCGCGAAGGAGCGCGAGGCGCGACTCGAGGAGCAGCTCCGCGACGAGTCTGCCCAGCGTGTGACCAGCGAGCGCGAGCTCGAGGAAGCGCGCATCGCCGCCGAGCAGGCCCAGCGCCGGTTCGTGGACGCCTCGAACGAGATGCGCGAGCGCGCGCGCGAGCATGCGCAGCTTCTCGAAGAGCGGACGGCGCGCGAGCGAGCCGAGTGGGAAACCACCCTCGCCGAACGGCAGGCGCAGGTCGCTCAGCTTCAACGCGACCACGATCTGGTTCGTCAGTCGCTGACGTCCAGAGAAGGCGACCTCAAGCGGCTGCAGGCGTCGCACGATGAGCAGCGGACGCGCTTCGATCGCGCGCGCGCCGCGGCCGACGCCGATCTCACGCGTTTGCGCGAGGAATCTACCGCACAGCAAGCCAGGCTCGAAGAGCATCGCCGTCAGTTCGACGCGTCGCCGATCAGCCTCTGCCGCCTCGCTGCTGACGGCACGGTGACGCAGGCGAGCAAAGCGCTGGCCAAGCTGCTCGGCTACTCGAACGCGGAACAGATCGTTACCGGCGGACTCGCCGTGTTCGACTCTCCTGACGAGCTGCAATGGCTCATCGATCGCTGCAAGTCGTCGCGATCGGCTCAGTCAATCGAGAGCACCTGGCGGAAGAAAGACGGCAGCCGCATCGTCGTGCGTCTCGTGGCCGTCGGCGCCCCGTCTGGTTCCATCGACCTCGCGGCCGAGGACATCACGCATGTCAAGGCGCTCGAGGAGAAGCTGCGGCACGCGCAGCGCCTCGAAGCGGTCGCGCGGTACGCATCGGAAGTCGCCGGCACCTGCGAGAATCTGCTCCGTGATGTCGAACACGCCGGACCGCAATGGCTCTCGCTGATTGAGAACACGTCCACCCGCCATCAGGGCGAACGGCTGCTCGCCGACGTCGTCCGGGTCAGCGGATTCCTCCGGCAGCTGGCCGAGTACGGCGGCAAGCAGAAACAGGCCGTGCCGTTCGCCGACGTGAACAGCGTGCTGCGCGACCTGACCTCGGTGCTCAAGCGCGTGGCCGGCGACGGCATCGAGATCGAGCTGGTCCAGCCGAAGGAATCGAAGCCGCTGAACCTGGACGTCGAGACCGAGCACGTCGAGCGGATCTTCGTGAACATCGCCGCCTATGCGCGCGCGCGGATGCCCCTCGGGGGCCGGCTGCTGATTGACGTCGCCCCCGTGGTCGTCGACCGCGAGTTCAGCGACAGATACCCGAGCGTCCGGCCGGGCGCTCACGTGCTGTTCACGGTGACCGAGGTGAAGGGATCGGCACTCCCGACCGCGGCCGGCATTCTTGGCGGGAACGGCGCTGCCGGTCACGACACGCCCGGCGTCGATCTCGGCATGCTTCAGTCGCTCGTCGCCAACTGCGGCGGCCACCTGTGGATCTCCGCGGAGCCGTCAGGCGACATGATCCTGAAGATCCATCTCCCCCGCCGCGCCCTCGACGACCGTGCGCCGGCTTCCGGCCCGGCGCGGTGGATCAGCCGGCTCGCGGGCGCGACGCGTCACTAGGGTCTTCCGGTCAAGAGCCCGCCGAAGAAGAAACCAAATCCGAGGATGCAGTCGCAGTGCGGGCACGAGTACATGACTTCTTTCTTGACGACGCCTTTCACGTCGCGATGAACCTCGTCGGTCACCTCGGCCGACTGGCGCTTCGTTTCACTGAGGTCGACCGTCTGCTTGCAGTACGGACACTTCGCCATGAATGCGCTCTCCCGAATGAGATGTGGTTTCTGCCTCGCGAGGCGGGATTATCACACGGGCGGTGGCACGTAACAGACCGATCCGGGCGTATCCTGTGTGGAATCGAAACCCATTCCTGATCGGACGATGAGCTCCTCGTTTGGTAGTGCGGCCCGTGGGTTGTCTGGCGACCTTCGGCACGTCGCGCGAGCGATGCGCGCGGCCCCGGGGCCCGTTCTGGTCGTGGTGCTGACGCTTGCTCTGGCAATCGGCTGCTCCGGCGCGCTCTTCGGCATCGTCAACGCCCTGTTGCTACGGTACCTGCCTGTCCGGCAGCCTGACCAGCTCGTTACCGTCACGAGCGACACCGCCCTCCGCTTCGGCTTCAAAGCCGGCGCCGGCTGGAACTACCCGATGTGGAGCGAGCTGCGCCAGCGAGCCGGCGTGTTTGGCGGAGCCTTCGCCTGGACGCTCGAGACGCTCAACGTCGCGGCCGGCAATGCCAATCCGGAACCCGCACAGGCGCTCGTCGCGAGCGGAGAGATGTTCCCGACGCTTGGCATCGCACCGGCCGCCGGCCGATTCCTGGCCGCGGGCGACGATGCCGCCGATGGCGGTCCGGAAGGTCCCGTCGCCATCATCAGCGACCAGTTCTGGCAGCGCCGGCTGGGCGGCGCCGCCGGTGTGATTGGCAGCCTGGTGAAGATCGACCAGACGCCGGTCCGGATCGTCGGCATCGCGCCCAGGGGATTTCGTGGCATCGACATCGGTCAGCCGTTCGACGTGGCGCTGACGTTCGGTGCCGAGACTCTCATCCGCGGTCCGCGCGCGCTCGCCCATCAGCCGTCCGCACTCGTGCTGACCGTGATGCTTCGGCTCGGACCGGGACAATCGCTGCCGGCCGGTCAGGCCGCGCTGCGAGCGCTGCAACCGCAGATCCTCGCCGGCCTCGATCATCCACCGCCGATGGTGAAGGAGCCGTTCGTGCTCGAGCCAGCGGCGACAGGTGTTTCCGATCGCACCGGGTTGCGTCAGCGTTACGAGCGGCCACTGGTGGTGCTGTGGATCATCACCGGGCTCCTCGTGGCGATCGCCTGCGTCAACGTCGCGAACGTCATGTTGGGCCGTGCCGCGGCGCGGCGGCACGAGCTGGCCGTGCGTGCGGCGCTCGGGGCCTCTGGTGTCCGGCTGGCGAGCGCGGTCGCCGTCGAAAGCGTGATCGTGGCGGGCATTGGCGCGGCGCTCGGCGCGCTCTTCGCGGGATGGTTTGCGCGCGCCATTCTCTCCGCGGTCGTGGTCGGACGCGCTCCGGTGGCCCTCGACCGTCTCGTGGACTGGACCGTCCTCGGATTCGTCGCCGCAAGTGGGCTTGCGGCGGCGGTCCTCTTCGGATTGGCACCGGCAGTGCGCGCGATGCGAGTCGTGCCGGTTGAGGCACTTCAAGACCGCGCGCGTGGGACGTCGGCACGAGGGGTCCGGTCGATCTCGCACGCCCTCGTCGGCATCCAGGTCGCGTTCTCGATGGTGCTCGTGACGGCCATGGCGTTGTTCGTCGGGACGCTGTCGAAGCTCGCGTCCGTGCCGCTCGGCATGGACGTCGATCGCGTGCTCGTCGTCGATGTCGATCCTGTCGCGGGCTCGTCGACGCAGAATGCGATCGACGCCATCGCGAACGCGCCAGGAGTGACGCGCGCCGCGGCATCCGTGTGGACGCCGTTTGGCACCGGCGGTGGCGTACTGACGAACGCGCGAGGTCAGAATGCGCTGCCGGGCGTCGCGTTCAACCTCGTTTCGCCTGGCTGGTTCGAGGTGTACGGTATTCGCCTCACCGCCGGGCGTTCGTTCGACGCCTCTGATACGGCAACGTCGGCGCATGTCGCGATCGTGAACGACACGCTCGCTCGCACGTTGTCTTCCGACGGCCGGTCCGTAGGCAAGACCGTGACCATCGGACCGTGCCAGAACTGCGAAGTGGTTGGCGTCGTCGGGGATGCGGTGTACGGACGATCTCTTCGCGACGCGCCGCCTCCGACCGTGTATCTGCCGCTCGCGCAATCCGCCGGACTCGCGCCCATCGGCGCACG
>DATEGZ010000253.1:0-12077 GCA_035279905.1 Vicinamibacterales bacterium | reverse complement strand
GCCGCAGCCGGTGGGGCAGATGCACCACAGGCCGAGGCGGGCGCGGGCGGCGGAGGCGGATTTGGCCGCGGCGGCGGAGGCGTTGCGACGCGCGTGACCAAGAACGCCGGAATGAATCGTGTCGTCTGGGATCTGCGCGGTCAGAACGGCTTGACGCTGCCGCCGGCCACGTATCAAGCGCGGCTGACGGTCGAGGGCAGCCAGCCGATGACGCAGCCGATCACCGTGCTGATCGATCCGCGCATCGCCGCCGAGGGTGTCACCAACGCGGATCTCGTCGAGCAGTACGAGCACAACGTCAAGATGCGCGAGCTGCAGGCTGACGTCACCGCGACGCTCGCGCGGGTCAACACCGCGCGCGGACGGCTGCAGAACGCAACCGGCGCGGATGCGAGCAAGGCGAAGGCGCTTGACGCGATTCGCGACAAGTTCATCGTCACGCCAGAAAACGTTCGTTACGGCAAGCCGGGCCTCCAGGAGCACGTCCAGTACCTGGCCGGCATGACCGCGAACACGGACATGAAGATCGGCCGCGACGCGATCGCGAGATACGCGGAGCTCAAGAAGGAGCTCGACGCGATAAAGGCTGAGCTGGACAAGCTCGGGGGCTAGGAGGTGTCTTTCAGGTACGACTGGTACGTCAGGTCCGAGGAGCCTGCATCTCGGTCAGCTTCTTTGAAAGAACCAAAGAAAGTTGGCCTGCGGCAGTTGGTTCCAGGCACCCGACGTACCTGTCGTACCTGATTGACCTGCCGTACAATCTCCCCCCGGGAGCTCCCTATGGACAGCTACCGGAAGATCTCCGGCGCGGTGTTTGCGCTTGTGGCAATCGGGCACGGCGGGCGCGCGGCCGCCGGCATTCCCATCACGATCGGCGAGACGTCCGTTCCCATCTGGATTTCCTGGGTCTTTTGCATCGCTTCGGCGGCGCTGAGTTTCTGGGCGCTCCGCGGCCGGAAGTAGCGAGGCGGCTGCCGATGCGCCACCGCGCATCTCTCGTCCTGATCGCCCTCGTCGCGAGCGCCTCGCTCATCGCCGCGCCGCAGGGCCAGCGCGGCGCTCCACCTCCTGGCGCGCCGCCGCAACCGCCGCCGAAAGGCACGAGCGTCATCGCCGGGCAGGTGATCGACTCCGGCACGAACCTGCCGATCGCCGGCGCGACGGTCACGATGAACCCGCGCCTGGCGGCGCGCGCGGGCGGACCGGGGCCGGTGGGACCTGTCGGACCGATTCGGCTGATCACCGGCGCCGATGGCCGGTTCGTGATTCGCGATCTGCTGAAGGGCAGCTACGTCATCAACGCGAGCGCCGATGGCTACCTCGGCGGCGCGAGCGGTCAAGCTCGACCGGGCGCGACCTCCGAGCCCATCGACGTCGGCGACGGCGAGCGCGTGACGGACGTCCGCATCCGGCTGTGGAAGAACGCGGTCGTCACCGGCACGGTTGTCGACGAAGCGGGCGAGCCCGCCGTCGTCACGCCCGTGCGTGTGTACAGAAGGATCGCGGTGGCCGGGCGCGTCCGCTACACACCGAGCGTGTACGCCCAGACCGACGATCGCGGCGTCTACCGGGCCAGCGGCCTCTCGCCCGGTGACTACATCGTCGCCGTGCCCCAGACGCAGGCGACGATGCCGAGCGCGATCATGGACTCGATGCTGCAGGGCATCGCCGGCGGCGGATCGCCGATCACCGGCGCGCTGATAGACGTGATGTCGTCGGGCGGCGGCGCCGGGATTCGCGGTACCGGCGTGCGCGTCGGCGATCTCATGCTGTCGTCGGAAGCCGGCGCGGCTGCGCCGTCGGGCGACGGCCGAATCTTCGCGTATCAGACCGTCCTCTATCCGGCGGCGGTGTCGCTGTCGCAGGCGAGCCTCATCACGCTCAAGTCCGGCGAAGAGCGATCGGGCATCGACTTGCAGCTCAGGCTCGCACCGACGTTTCGTGTGTCCGGCACTGTGTCGTTTCCCGGCGGCACCACCGGGCTGGTGACGGTCCGCCTCATGCCGGCGAGCGACGACGGCACAGGCGATCTGGGATTCGATGTGGCGACGGCCGCGACACGCCAGGACGGCACGTTCACGTTTCTTGGCGTGCCGCCCGGACAGTTCTTCGTCCGCGTGATCAAACCGCCGCGTCCGCAGATTCCGCCCGAGCTCGCGAACAACCCGATGGTGCAGATGGCCCTCGGCGGCGGATCGGCGCAAGCGCTGTATGGCGAGGCGCCGATCACGGTCGGCAGCTCGGACATCAACGACATCGCGATCGTGCTGAACGAAGGCGCGAAGCTGACTGGACGGCTGGTGTTCGACGGCGCGCTGGCGCCGCCGCAGGCGCAGCAGCTGCGTTCGATCTCGATCTCGCTCCAGGCCGCCGACGGGCGCAGCGCGGGCGCGGTGGCGGGGTTTCAGCAGACGACGATCGATCAGGACGCGACGTTCAAGACGCCGAACTATCCGGCGGGCAGGTATTTGATCAATGCGGGGAGCCCCGGTCAAGGCTGGATGGTCCGTTCGATCGTCGCCGACGGCCGCGACGTGACGAACGAGCCGTTCGATCTGCGCGACGCCGACATCGCGAACGTCGTGATTACCTACACCGACAAGGTCGCGCAGGTGAGCGGCAGCGTGCATGCCGCGCAGGGGACGGCGATCGTTTCCGGCTCCACGGTGTTCCTGTTTCCGGCGGACTATCGCGCACGCATCGCCAACGCGGATGGCCGGCGTTTCCGCAACGCGGCCATCTCAAAGACCGGAGCCTACACGTTCGGCGGGCTTGCGCCTGGCGAGTATCTGGTTGCCGCGCTCGATGGCGACGAAGTGCCGGAGAACCGGGACACGCCGTTTTTCGACGCGCTTTCGCGCGTGGCCACGCACGTGACGATCGGCGAGGGCGAGAAGAAGACGCAGGACCTTCAGTTCGTGAAGGTGGCGCGATGAGCCTTCGGAATCTTGTTGTCGTCGCGTTGTTGCTCGCCGCGCAGACGCAGCGTGATTCGACCGCCACGCCGACCGGCACAGGAATGATCGCCGGCACCGTGTTCACCGACGAGGCGACGCCACGGCCTGTCCGGCGCGCGTCGGTCCTGCTCGCATCCGGTGAGCTGAAGTTTCCGCAGACGCTCGTGACCGACGATGCGGGCCGGTTCGTGTTCGCGAATCTCGCGGCCGGCAACTACTCGCTCGTCGCGACGAAGCCGGGCTATGTGTCGGCGACCTACGGGTCGAAGCGACCCGGGCGCGGCCAGGGCGTGCCGATCGCGGTGCTCGACGGACAGAAGGTCACGGACATCTCGCTCAAGATGCTTCACGGCGGCGTGATCACGGGCACGGTGCGATCGACGACCGGCCAACCTGTTCCGGGCCTGAACATTCAGGTCTACCAGGTGGACTCGTTCGGCGGGGCGCGGCATTTGTCGATGGCGGCGCCGGGCAACACCGCGACAGACGACCGCGGGGTCTATCGCGCCTTTGGTCTCGCGCCCGGGGACTACGTCGTCCAGATCGCGGTCTCGATGTCCTCGACGCTTGGGAGCATGGGGGTCGGGGCGGACTCGCGCCTGGTCACGCCGGCCGAAGTGCAGTGGGCCGCGCAGTCCGGCGCGCCGGGTGCGCCCGGCACGACGACGGGCGTCGCGGCGCTTGGTCCCGCGCCGGCGCCAGGTCAGACGGTCGCGTACGCGTCGCTGTATTTTCCGGGGACGGCCGATGTCAACGCGGCATCGGTCATCACGCTCGGTCCGGAGGAAACGCGGACGGGGATCGATCTCACGATGGCGTTCGTGCCGACGGCGCGGATCACGGGCAGCGTGCTCGATCCGGACGGGCGGCCGATGTCCGGCGCGCAGATCTCGATGACGCCCGCGGGGAGCTCGTCGGATTTCGCGCGGCTGATCGAGGGCATCGCGCGATCGATGTCGCGGACAGGCGCGGACGGATCGTTCACGCTGACGGGCGTCACGCCGGGACAGTACGTGATCAACGCTCGTGCGGCAGCGCGTGACGCGTCCGGCCGAGGCCAGGGAGCGGGCGCAGGAGCGCTCATGTCGATGGCCGGGATCATGGGCATGCCTGGGAGCGCGTCCTTCTGGGCGAGCGCGGATCTGAGCGTGAACGGCGTCGACCTTTCTGACGTCGTGCTGCGTCTGCAGCCGGGCATGAACGTCTCGGGCAAGATCGTGTTCGAGGGATCGACGGCACCGCCGGCGGACGTGACGAAAACGCGCGTCTCGTTGACGCCGCCGCCGGCCGGATCTTCGGCGATCGAGCTGATGGCGTCGACGGTGCTCGGCGGCACGCTGGCGACGGTGTCTGACGACGGGACGTTCGTGATCAAAGGCGTCGTGCCCAACAAGTACCGCGTCACCGTGACTGGGCAGGGCGTGCTGATGGGCCAGCAACTGCCGGGATCGACCTGGAAGCTGAAGTCGGCGATGTTCAACGGGCGCGACGTCTCGGACTTGCCGATGGAGGTCCGGCCCAACGAGGACGCGTCCGGGCTCGTTGTCACCTTCACCGATCACCCCACGGAGATCTCCGGATCGGTCGTCGATCGCGCGGGCCGTCCGGCGCCGGGATTTCCGATCGTCGTGTTCTCGACCGACCGCGCGTACTGGACGGTCGGCTCGCGCCGGATCCAGCAGGTGCGGCCGTCGAGCGACGGCAAGTACAAGTTGTCCGGCCTGCCGGCGGGTGAGTACTACGTGTGCGCGGTCACGGATCTCGATCAAAACCAGCTGTACGATCCGTCGGCGCTCGACGCGCTCGCCGCCGGCTCGTTCAAGATCACGCTGGCCGACGGCGAGAAGAAGGTGCAGGACCTGAAGCTCGCAGGCGGCTGATGACGCCGGGAGTAGTTTTTACAATCGTGGCGCTGTTAATGACACCGGGAGTAATTTCCACGGTTGCGTCGGAAATCCGCGCGGTACCGCCCTTGCAGGGGGCAACCGCGGTGTACGGCTACGAGGTCGTCCACGCCTATCCGCACGATCCCGAAGCGTTCACGCAAGGTCTGATCTATCTCGACGGCTTTCTCTACGAGAGCACCGGGCTCAACGGCAAGTCGAGCGTGCGCAAGGTCAAGCTCGAGACCGGCGAGGTGCTCCAGCGGCGCGATGTGGACGCGCGCTACTTCGCGGAAGGCATGACGGAGTGGCAAGGCACGCTCGTGCAACTCACCTGGCAGACGCGGATCGGGTTTGTCTACGACCTCGCGACGTTCGCGCCAAAGACGACGTTCGGCTATCTCGGCGAGGGCTGGGGCCTCACGCACGACGCGACGCGGCTCATCATGAGCGACGGCACGGCGAACCTGCGCTTTCTCGATCCAGCGACGCTCACGGAAACCGGACGCGTCACGGTGACCGATCGCACTCAGCCGGTCACGCGTCTCAACGAACTCGAGTTCATCAAGGGCGAGGTCTACGCCAACGTCTGGGGGACGGACTCCATCGTCCGCATCGCGCCCGAGACCGGGCAAGTCACCGGATGGATCAACCTCGCGGGCATCCTGCCCGTTGCCGATCGCACGCCGGGCGCCGACGTGCTCAACGGCATCGCGTACGACGCGGCCCGCGATCGGTTGTTCGTGACGGGCAAACAGTGGTCGAAGCTGTTTGAAGTGCGACTAGTGCGTAGAGGTTCCTAGGGGTTCCTTGGGTTCCCAGGGGTTCCCGAGGGTTCAGCGTCCGAGCGCAGCTTGCTCCGTGAGCCGGCCCCAGAACGCACTGGCACTCTCTTGAACCTCACGGAACCCCAAGGAACCCCAAGGAACCTCTAGGAACCCCATGTCTCTCGTCCGCCGTTTCGGTCTCGTCGAAGCGACCGCGCTCAACATGATCAACATGATTGGGATCGGTCCGTTCATCACGATCCCGTTGCTCATGACTGCGCTCGGCGGGCCGCAGGCGATGCTCGGCTGGATCGTCGCGCTCGTGATCGTCGTCGCCGACGGCATGGTGTGGAGCGAGCTTGGCGCGGCGATGCCGGGATCGGGCGGGTCGTTCGGCTACCTGCGCGAAGCGTTCGGCCCCGAGACGTTCGGCCGGCTGATGGCGTTTCTGTTCGTCTGGCAGTTCGTGTTGAGCGGCCCGCTCGA
This sequence comes from Vicinamibacterales bacterium, assembly GCA_035279905.1. GTDB lineage: Bacteria > Acidobacteriota > Vicinamibacteria > Vicinamibacterales > SCN-69-37 > DATEGZ01. The sequence continues at coordinate 5,984 of DATEGZ010000253.1, read as the reverse complement.
GATCGCGTCTGGCTACATCGGCTTCGCGAAGTACGTGTCGTATCTGTGGAGCGGCTCGACGGAGACGCGCGTCTTTCTGATCGCGGCGGTCGTGGGACTCGTCAACGTCGTGGTGCTGTACCGGCGGATCGGATCGATCGCGCGGCTGACGATCGCGCTCTGGATCGGCGTGCTCGTGGCGACGATCGGCGTGGTCGCGACCGGCGCCACGCACTTCGACTCACGCGTCGCCTTCGACTTCCCGCCGGGCGCGTTCACGTTCTCGCTCGGTTTTCTGCTCGGCCTCGGCGCGGCGTCGCGCATCGGCGTGTACGACTACCTCGGCTACTACGACGTCTGCTACGTCGGCGACGAGGTGAAGGACCCCGGCCGCGTGATTCCGCGATCGATTCTCATCAGCACGCTCGCGGTGGCCGCAATTTACCTCGCGATGAACCTGTCGATCGTCGGCGTCGTGCCCTGGCGCGAGTTCGTGCCCGCCGAGGCGCACGCCGGGTCCGACTTCGTCGTGTCCTTGTTCATGGAGCGCACGCACGGCGTGCTGGCCGCGCGCGTGTTCACGGTGCTCGTTCTGTGGACGGCGTTCGCGTCGGTGTTCGCGCTGCTCTTCGGCTACTCGCGGATTCCGTACGCGGCCGCCCGCGATGGGTACTTCTTCCGCGCGTTCGCGAAGCTCCATCCCACCGGCGGCTTTCCGCACGTGTCGCTGATCGTGCTCGGCGTGATCTCGATCCTCGCGAGCGCGTTGTCGCTCGGCACCGTGATCGACGCGCTCATCGCCACCCGCATCCTGATCCAGTTCATCGGTCAGGTTGGCGGCCTCGTCCTGCTGCGACGCCGGCGGCCGGACCTGCCGCGGCCGTACCGCATGTGGCTGTATCCGGTGCCCGCGCTCGTCGCGCTCGTCGGCTGGATCTTCATCTTTGCGACGACGGGCGGGCTCGTCGTTCTCTTCAGCCTCGGCCTGCTCGCGATCGGGGTGGCCAGTTTTCTGGTATGGTCGCGGCACCTGCAGCAATGGCCCTTTACCCGGAAGCTCGCATGAGACCCAACCTCCGCTCGCCATCGGCGAGCTACGGTGGGCAAGCGGTCGCGTGGTGCGCCGCACTGCTCGCGCTGGCCGTCACCGTTCCCGCGGCCGCGCAGACGACGAGCGTGACGCTCTCGCGCAACTGGCGCGTCCAGTCATCCTCGGTCGTGAAGGACGCCGGCGAAGCGATCTCGACGCCGGCCTACCAGGCCACCGGCTGGTATCCAACCAGCGTGCCGTCGACTGTGCTCGCCGCGCTCGTCGCCAATAACGTCTATCCCGATCCGTTTTTCGGGATGAACCTGCGATCGATCCCGGGCACGACGTATCCGATCGGCCGGAACTTCTCCGCGCTGCCGATGCCGCCGGAGAGCCCGTTCCGCGTGTCGTGGTGGTACCGCACGGAGTTCACGCCCGGTCCGGCCGCGCCCGGGTCGCACGTCGCGCTCCATTTCGACGGGTTGAACTATCGCGCCAACGTGTGGCTCAACGGGCATCAGATTGGCCACGCGACCGACCTGGCTGGCACGTTCCGGCTCTTCGAGATCGACGTGACGGACGCGATCCGCGCCGGCCGTGCGAACGCGCTCGCGGTCGAGGTGTTTCCGCCCGAGCCCGGCGATCTCGCGTGGACGTGGGTCGACTGGAATCCCGCGCCGCCCGACAAGAACATGGGCCTATGGCGCCCGGTGGCGATCACGACGAGTGGCGACGTCACCCTTCGCCGCCCGCACGTCGTCTCGAGCGTCTCGCCATCGCGCGCGAGCGCTGACGTGACGGTGTCGGCCGAGCTGACGAATCTCTCGGCCGCGAGCCGATCGGCGACGCTCACCGGGCATCTCGGCACGATCGTGTTCAGCCAGCGCGTCCAGCTCGCGGCGCACGAGACACGCACTGTCGAATTCTCGCCCGCAGTGTTCAACGAGCTGCATCTGACGAATCCGCGTCTCTGGTGGCCGGCGCAGATGGGCGTGCCCAACCGGTACGACCTGGCGCTCGACGTCACGATCAACGGGAGCGTGTCCGATCGCGCGTCGCTGAAGGTCGGCGTGCGCGAGATCACGTCCGAGCTGACGCCGACCGGCGGACGGTTGTTCAAGATCAACGGCCGGCCGCTCCTGATTCGCGGCGGCGGGTGGGCGCCCGACATGCTGCTGCGCCAGAATCCGGCGCGACAGGAGGCCGAGCTGCGCTATGTGCGCGACATGGGCCTGAACACGATTCGTCTCGAAGGCAAGCTCGAGGACGATCGCTTCTTCGATCTCGCCGATGAGTACGGCATCCTCGTGCTCGCCGGCTGGTGCTGCTGCGATCGCTGGGAGCAGTGGAACCAGTGGACGGACGACACGCACGCGATTGCCGCGGCGTCGCAGCACGATCAGATCTGCCGCCTGCGCGCGCACCCGAGCGTGCTCGCGTGGATGAACGGCAGCGACAATCCACCGCCGCCTGAAGTCGAGCGCGTGTACGTTGACATCCTCAAGCGCCTCAATTTTCCGAATCCGTACGTCTCGTCCGCGACGGCGAAGAAAACGACGGTCACCGGCGACACCGGCGTGAAGATGAACGGCCCGTACGACTGGGTGCCGCCCAACTACTGGCTCGCGGACGATTCACGCGGCGGCGCGCACGGGTTCGCGACTGAAATCAGCCCGGGCGCCGCGGTCCCGCCCGTCGAATCGCTCAAGCGCATGCTGCCCGCCGATCACCTCTGGCCGATCGACGATGTGTGGAATTACCACGCGGGCGGGGGACAGTTCAGGACGATTCAGACGTTCACCGACGCGCTCACCGCGCGGTACGGCGCCGCGACGGGCATCGACGACTACGCGCTCAAGGCGCAACTGATGACCTACGAAGGCGAGCGCGCGATGTTCGAAGGCTACGCGCGCAATCAGTTCACGTCGACGGGCGTCATCCAGTGGATGCTCAACAACGCGTGGCCGTCGATGATCTGGCACTTGTACGACTACTACCTGCGGCCGGGCGGCGGCTACTTCGGCACGAAGAAAGCATGCGAGCCGGTGCACGTGCAGTACTCCTACGACGATCGCTCGATCGTCGTCGTCAACAACACGAGCGAGCGCGTGGCCGGCACAGTGGTCGTCAACGTGCTCAATCTCGACGGCGTGGTGCAACTGTCGAAGCCGATCGCGATCGACGCGGCGCCGGACTCGAGCGCGCGCGTGTTCACGGTGCCGGAGATCGCGACGCTGTCGCCGGTGTACTTCCTGGATTTGCGGCTCAACACAACGGCGGGCCGCGCGCTCAGCACGAACTTCTACTGGCTGAGCACCAAGACCGATGAGCTCGACTGGGCGAAATCCACCTGGTACGTCACGCCGGTCAAGAGTTACGCGAACGTCACGGAGCTGAAGGACCTGCGCCCGGCCACCGTCACGTCCGCGATCGAACACCGGCGAAACGGCACTGACGGCGAGACGCGCGTCACGCTCACGAATACCGGCACGTCGATCGCATTTTTCGTCCGGCTGCAGGTCACCAAAGGCGCGGCCGGCGACGAGATCCTGCCCGTCCTGTGGGACGACAACTACGTCAGCCTCATGCCCGGCGAGCGCCGGGAGCTGCGCGCGTCCTACCGCCTCGCGGACCTCGGCGGCGCGCAGCCGGCCGTCAAGGTCACCGGCTGGAATGTCCGCTGACGGGGTCGGATCTAGATCCGACCCCCTGAATCTGCGCTAGGATGCTCCGTTCCTAACCAATCGGAGGATCCATGGTGCCGCTCACCTCGCTGTGGTTGCCCATCCTGCTTTCGGCTGTCATCGTCTTTGTCGCCAGCTCGCTGATCCACATGCTTCTCGGGTACCACAAGAACGATTACCTTCGGCTGCCGAAGGAAGACGACGTCATGACCGCGCTGCGCGCGTTCAATATCCCGCCGGGCGACTACGGCATGCCGAAGCCCGGATCGATGAAGGACATCCGTTCGCCCGAGTTCGAGGCCAAGCAGAAGAAGGGACCGGTCGCGTGGTTGACGGTCCTCCCGTCCGGCGACATGAACATGGGCGCGCGGATGGGCATGTGGTTCCTGTACTCCGTCGTCATCAGTTTCTTCGCCGCGTATGTCGGGAGCCGCGCCGTCGGGCCGGCCGCGGACTACCTGATGGTGTTTCGCTTCGTCGGCACGACGGCGTTCATGGGCTACGCGATGTCGCTGCCGCAGCAGTCGATCTGGTACAGCCGCAACTGGGGCACGACGCTGCGATTGATGTTCGACGGGCTCCTCTTCGCGTGCCTCACGGCCGGCACCTTCGGGTGGCTATGGCCACGATGAGATATCTCCTCATCCTCACGCAGGTCGAAGACGCGTGGGAGCACGCGCCGCCGGGGCAGGGCGATCGCGTGCGCGAGCAGTACGACGCGATTGAGCGCGAGCTCAACGCGAGAGGCAAGCTCATCGAAGCCGTCCGCTTGCGGCCGCGCCGCGAGGCGCGGACGCTCCGCAACCTCTCGACCGACGAGCGCATCCTCATCCACGGCCCATTCGCCGACGCGCGCGAAGCGATGGGCGGCTACTACCTGATCGAATGTCACTCGATGGACGAGGCGATCGAGTGGGCGAAGCGCATGCCGAACTTCGGGCACGGGTCGGTTGAGGTACGGCCGCTCGATGACGCATGAAGCGGGGCCATGCAATAATCCCTCGTCCCTGCTCCTGGAGGCCCTATGAAATCCCGCTCGTCGCTGCTTCGACGCGTGTCGCGTCTCGCACCCGTCGCCTTCGTCGTCGCTCTTGCCGTACTGCCCCTGACTATCGCGGCGCAGCGCGGCGGCGGGCCGCCCGCACAAGCGAATGCCGCGACCTCGTGGGCCGATCAGGTCATCAAGGCCGAGGGATATCAGACGCCGCAGAAAGAGCTGGCCGACGCGGTGCTCGCGCCGCGCTACACCAACGTCACGCTCACGAACGCGAGCCCGGACAAGAAGTGGTTCCTCGACGAGATCGGTGACGGCCCGGTGCCGATGAACACGTTCGCCAAGCCCTTCCACGAACTTGGCGGTGTCTTCATCGACTACAAGGGCAACCGCGCGCGGGCGTTCACGATTCAGAACAACGCGGGCATCCAGATCATCTCGGCGACCGACGGCACGAGGAAGAAGCTGCAGGTGCCGGCCGGACTGCGCGTGCGCGGCGCCGTGTGGTCGCCCGACGGCAAGAGCGTCGCGTACTTCGGTTTGTCCGACACCGCGACTCACATCTACCTCGCCGACGTCGCGACCGGTGTGTCGAGGCAAGTTACGACGACGCCGGTGCTCGCGACGATGGTGTCGAACTTCGACTTCACGTCGGACGGCAAGCAGATCGCAGCGGTGCTCGTTCCGGACGGGCGCCCGGCGATGCCGCCGGCCGAGGCGGAGATTCCGACGGGACCTGAAGTGAAAGTCGCGCTGGGCGGACGATCGCAGGCGCGCACCTTCCCGAGCTTGATGCACACGCCGCACGACTTCGCGCTGCTCGAGTGGCACGCGACCGGGCAGCTTGCGCTCATCGACGTCGCGACGAAGGCCGTGAAAAAGATCGGCGCGCCCGCGATGATTCGCGCGCTGGATCTCTCGCCAACCGGTCAGTACGTGCGGGTCACGCGCATGACCAAGCCGTTCTCGTACATCGTGCCGGTCAGCAGCTTCGGGCAGATCGAAGAAGTGTGGGACACGACCGGCAAGGCGCTCGCGAAGATCAGCGAGCGCCCGCTGAATCTCGGCGCGATTCCGGACAATCCGGATCCCACTGATCCGAACGCCGGCCAGGGCGGCGGCGGTGGTGGGCGCGGCGGCGGCGCGAACCAGACCGGCAAGCGCGAGCTCGCGTGGGCAGCCGACGGAAACGGCATGACGTACCTCGAGCAGCAGCCGGCGCCGGCCAACACCGGCAACGCAAACGCGGGCGGCGGCGACGCGAACGCCGCTGGCGGTGGACGCGCGGCGGGTGGCG
>DATEGZ010000252.1:0-3790 GCA_035279905.1 Vicinamibacterales bacterium | reverse complement strand
GGGCTACAGCCCCGCCGGCGTCGCCGGGCCTGAAGGCCAGGCCTCCATCGGCCACTCTTCGCCGCGGTGTGATGCCGCGAAGCGCCTTGACCGTCGCGCGAATATGCGCCGGCGTCGTGCCGCAGCAGCCGCCGATGATGTCGGCGAAGCCGCTGGTGACGAATTCGCCCACGAGCGTCGCTGTCTCCGCCGGCAGCTCGTCGTACTGGCCGAACGCGTTCGGCAACCCGGCGTTCGGGTAGACGCTGACCCAGCAGTCGGCGAGGCGCGCGAGCTCGGCGAGATACGGCCGCATCTCGCGCGCGCCGAGCGCGCAGTTGAGGCCGAGGCTCCACGGCCGCGCGTGATGAATCGACAGGTAGAACGCGTCGAGCGTCTGGCCCGACAGCGTCCGGCCGCTGCGATCGGTGATCGTCACCGAGATCATCAACGGCAGCTCGACGCCGCGTTCCCTCTGCACCTCGTCGATCGCGACGATCGCCGCCTTCGCGTTGAGCGTGTCGAAGATCGTCTCGAGGAGCAGCACGTCCACGCCGCCGTCGATCAACCCGCGCACCTGGTCCGCGTAGGCGTCCTTCATGGCGTCGAACGTGATCGCGCGAAACGCCGGATTGCCGACGTCCGGCGAAATCGACAGCGTCCGGTTCGCCGGCCCCATCGATCCGGCGACGAACCGCGGGCGCGACGGATCCTTCTTCGTGTACTCCTCAGCCGCGTCCTTCGCCAGCCGCGCCGCCGCCACGTTCAGCTCGTAGGTGATCGACTCGAGGTCGTAGTCCGACTGCGACACCGCCTGCGCGTTGAAGGTGTTCGTCTCGATGATGTCCGCGCCGGCCGCGAGGTACTCGCGATGGATCTCGCCGATGATCGCCGGCTGCGTGAGGACGAGCAGATCGTTGTCGCCCTTCAGATCCTTGTGGTGCGCCTTGAACCGCTCCCCGCGGAACTCCGCCTCGCCCAGCTTGTGGCGCTGGATCATCGTGCCCATCGCCCCGTCGAGGATGAGCACGCGTTCGGCAAGAATCGCGTCGAGCTTCTCTCTGGTCGTCATCTTTGTTTGATCCGGGGACTTCGTCCCCGGACTCCTAGCGGCGTTCGCTCGCGGGGACCCCACGATCCCCGCTCCGCTTCGCCGGCTCACTCGCTATCGTTCGTTCGCTCTTGACTCTATGGACCGGCAGCCGGACGCGGTCCGCGCCCGATTTCGTCGCTGCCCGCTGATCGTCGGCGGCAGCCTTCGTGCCCACCGCGATCAGCACCGTAAATGGATCCCCCGTGCGCCTCGTCCCCACGCGCACGGTCACGTCGTGAAAGCCGGCGGTGCCGAGCAGCCGCCGCAGCTCCTCATCGCTGAAGCCGAGCCACGCGTCGCCGAGCTGCGGCCGCACCCAGCTTTCACCGTGCTGCCTCAAATCGAGCACGAGCACGCGGCCGCCCGGCCGCAGCACGCGGTGCGCCTCCGACAGCGCGCGGTCAGGGTTGGCGGCGTGATGCAACGCCTGCGACAGCAGCGCGATGTCGATCGTCTGGTCCGCGAGCGGCAACTGCTCGAGCTCGCCGCGCTTCCACGTGATGTTGCGGACGCGCCGGCGGGCGGCGAGCTGCTTGCCACGCACGAGCACGTCCGGCGATCGATCGACGGCCGTGACGCGCCGCGCCCAGCGCGCCGCTTCAATCGCCAGATACCCTTCGCCGCATCCGAGGTCCGCGACGTCGACCGCCGGGAGCAGCAACCCGAGCGCCCGCGCCCACGCGGCCCAGCTGCGCCCAGGCACGAGCTGACGCTGCTCGCCGCCGGCGCCGTGCTGCGCGAAGCTCTCCTGACGGACGCGCCGAATCTCCTCGAGCCGCGCATCGTCGGCGCGCGTGTCGGTGGTCGCGCGCGCGAACTCCGCGCGCAGCCACGCCCACAGCGGCGCCCGCTCGCTCGACTCGGCATCGAACTCGGACGCCAGGCGGTACCACGTGAAGGTGCCGCCGCGCTGCTCGGACACCAGCCCGGCCTCGCGCAGCAGGCCCAGGTGGCGCGACACCCCAGATTGCGCGACGCCCAGAATCGCGGTCAATTCCGAGACATTGAGCGCCTCGCGGGACAGCACGCGCAGGAGCCGCAGCCGGGTCTCGTCGCCCAGCAGGCGCAGGAGGCTCGACGCGTCATCCATATCTATTAATGTATATATATTGATGTATAGTTGCAAACGTGGCCCAGCGCTACGACGCCGCCTCGCCGGACGCCCCCACCCTGGTCCTCGCGCACGGGGCCGGGGCCGGAGAGACCCATCCCTGGATGACGCGCGTGGCGACCGGCCTCGCGGCCCGCGGCGTGAGCGTGGTCACGTTCAACTTTCCCTACATGAACGCGCGCCGGCCCGCGCCGGATCCGCCCGCGGTGCTCGAGCGGACGTGGCAGGAGATCTGGACGAGCGTGGCGCCGGACGCGCGGGGGCGAGTCTTCGCGGGCGGCAAGTCGATGGGCGGACGGATCGCGTCGCAGGCGTGCGCGCTCGGCCTGCTCGATCCCGCGCCCGCGGGCCTCGTGTTCTTCGGCTACCCGCTGCATCCGCCCGGCAAGCCGGCGCAGCGGCGCGACAAACATCTGCCGAAGATCACCGTGCCGATGCTGTTCCTGCACGGCGCGCGCGACACGTTTGGATCACCTGACGAAATGCGTGAGCTCGTCGCGGGGCTGCGCGGTGCCGATCTCGAGCTCATCGAGGACGGCGATCATTCGCTCGTGCGGCCGAAGCGGAAGGATCCGCAGGGACAGTCGGTCGATCACGTCCTCGACGTGGCCGCGGCCTGGATGACGCGCTGAAGCCAGCGGCCCGCGGCGGCACGGAAATCATCGCTCCACTCATGGCCGGCAGCGAACCGCACGATGTCATGCGGCGCCTGCTTCGCGGCCAGAAACGCCGCGTCAACGTCCGCCTTTGCCGGTGTGAAGAACGTGTCGCGCTCGCCCGCGCCGATGAGGACCGCGGGCCACGGATGCCTCGGCTTCGCGCTCCTGACCTCCGGCGGGATGTCGCCGCCCAGCGCGATGACGCCAGCCGCCAGATGCGATCCGAGTACAGCTGCGCGATACGCCATCGACGCGCCCTGTGAGAAGCCGACGAACACGATTGGTCCTGGCGCGCCAATCGCTTCGATCACGCGATCGACGTACGCCACGTTGTCGGCCACCGCATCGTCGCGATCCTGCCTCGTCATCCAGCTCGCGATGACCTTCTCGCTGTTGCGGGTGTAGAAGCGATGCAGACCCTGCACGGACGCGATCGTCCACGCGCTCGCGCCGGGAATCGTCCGGACATCGGCGAGCGCTTCGTCTGCCGATTGTGCGTAACCATGAAACGCGATGAGGAGGCCGACAGGGGACGTGTCGGCATCGGCGACGACCACGCGACCGTGGGTCGTCGTTGGAATGGAGAGTTGACGCATGGTTCCGGAGTTCCGAGGTTCCGGGGTTCCGAGGTTCTGGGCACGCTGGCTGCGCACCCCGGAACCCCGGAACCGCGGAACCCCGGAACCCTATTTGACCGGCGCCGGAACTGTCAGCGCGACGTCGTACTTCTTCAACGCCTGACTGACCGTCATCGCTTTCACGAGCACCGCGTTCGCGTCGCTGATCGCTTTCGGCAGCGCGAGCTTCACGTCGGTGTACTGCTTCATCAACGAGTCGCTCGGCACTTCGGTGAACGCCAGCATCTGACTCTTCACTGAGCCGGCTTTCGCGACGAGATCGTCGGGATTCGCGGCGGGTGCGCCTCCGCCAAATCCGCCGGCGCCGCCA
>DATEGZ010000251.1:0-7707 GCA_035279905.1 Vicinamibacterales bacterium | reverse complement strand
ATAGGTGACGCCCATGTCTCCCCGCGCCAGCCGCTCACCAAAGATCCTCGTCGTCGATGACGACCGCGCCACGCGCTTGCTGGTGCGGACGGTGCTCGCCAAGGCCGGCTTCACGGTCAAGGAGGCGGGCGACGGCATGCGGGCGCTCGCGCAGATCAAAGCCGCGGCGTTCGATCTCATGCTGCTCGACGTCTGGATGCCGAAGATGGACGGCCTCGCCGTGCTCGATCGCATGAAGCGTCTCAAGCGGCCGCCGCCGATCGTGATCGTGACGACGTCCGACGAAACGCCGGCGACGATTCTCGGCGCCATCCGCCAGCAGGCGTACCAGTACGTGCAGAAGCCGGTGGATCCCGCCGAGCTCGTGGAGATCGTCACCGAGGCGCTCAAAGCCGGCGCCGAGCCGCCGATCGAGGTGGTGTCCGCGCGGCCGGACTGGGTCGAGCTCGTCGTGCCGTGCACGCGCAGCGCCGCCGATCGGCTGCACGGTGTGATGGGCCGCCTCGAAGCGGATCTGCCCGAGGATGTCCGCGAGTCGGTGAGCTACGCGTTTCACGAGCTGCTGCTGAACGCCGTCGAGTGGGGTGGGCGGCTCGACGCGACGCGCAAGGTGCGCATCTCGTACCTCCGGGCCAGGCGCATGTTGCTCTATCGCATCGCCGACCCCGGTCCGGGCTTCAAGATGGCGGACCTCGCGCACGCCGCGATCAATCATCCCGGCGATCCGATCGAGCACGTGTTGATCCGCGAGAAGAAGGGCCTGCGGCCGGGCGGCTTCGGGCTCCTGATGGTGAAGGCGAACGTCGACGAGCTGATCTACAACGAAGCGCAGAACGAGGTCGTGTTCATCAAGTATCTGGACAAGCCCGCGCCTTAGTCGCCTCCGCCCTTGCCGGGTTCGGTGCCCGCGATGAACACCTCGAAGCCCTTGTCGGTCATCACCATCACGACGTTGTTCGGGCGCACGAACTCGGGCTTGTCGGCCAGCTCGGATTTCCGCCGCGCGATCCACGGCTTCATGATGTCGATCCAGATGGGCAGGGCGATGTCGGCGCCCTGCGCGTGCGCGCCGAGCGATTTCTTCAGGTCGTAGCCGACCCACACGCCAACCGTAATGTCCGGATCGAAGCCGATGAACCACGCGTCGGTGGCGTCGTCGGTGGTGCCGGTCTTGCCGCCGAGCGGCCAGTCGGCCGCCATTGGCGCGGCGCTTCGGCCCGTCCCGTGCTGGATGACGCCCTGCAGCAGGTTGGTCATGACGTACGCCGTGTCGGCGCGCAGCGACTCGTGCGGCTCGATGCGATGCTGCTCGAGCAGGTTGCCGTCGCGGTCGGTGACGTCGAGGACCATCAAGGGCGCCATGCGCACGCCCTGGTTCGGGAACGTCGAGAACGCGGACGTGAACTCGATCAACGTGCCTTCGGCCGAGCCGATGGCGGTCGAGAGATACGGCGGAATCGGCGTGGTGATGCCCATCGCGCGCGCGTACGGGATCACCTGCTCGGGGCGCAGCGCGTCCATCAAGCGAATGGTCGGCACGTTGCGCGAGTCTTCGAGCGCCCACCGAAGGGTGACCTCGCCTTCGAAGTTGCGGTCGAAGTTCTTGGGCTCGTAGAGGGGCTGGTTCGGGCCGACGTTGAAGCTGACCGGCTCATCGAGCAGCGTGCTGACCGTGGTGTAGCCACGATCGATCGCCGCGGTGTAGACGAACGGCTTGAAGAGCGATCCGACCTGCCGCTGCGCCTGGATGGCACGATTGAACTGGCTGCGCTCGAAGCTCAGGCCGCCCACCATCGCGAGCACCTGGCCCGTGTGGTTGTCGACGGCCACGACCGCGCCGTCGATGAGCGGTGTCTGATCGAGTTCGCCGGAGAAGCTCAGATCCTTCGCGTTCATCTTCGTGATCTTTACCTGGACGATGTCGCCGACCTTCGCGAGGTCCTCGGCTTTCTTGCTCGTCCAGCTGTAGCCGGTGCGGTCGATCGTCCCGCGCCACTTGCCGACGCGCACGCGCAGCACGCCGCCCTTGTTCTCCATGACGATCGCCGGGGCGCGCTCGCCCTCGTTCGGCTCGCGAGACCACTGCGGCAGCTTGTAGGTGTCGAGCGGATGGTTCTCGGCGAGGACGTTTTGCGTCGGCTTCCGGTAGCCCTTTTGCTTGTCGAGCCGCCGCAGGCCTGCGTCGAGCGCGGCGTTCGCCCAGCGCTGCATCTGCGGATCGAGGCCCGTCTTCACGACCAGGCCGTTTTCGTACACGGCCTTCGATCCGTACTGATCCTCGAGGTGTTGCCGCACCGTCTCGACGAAATAGGGCGCGATCGACGGCGACTGGTTCGGCTCGCCGTGCACGACGATCGGCTGTTTCTTGATCTCTTCGGCTTCGGCCGGCTTGATGTAGCCGTTGGCGACCATGCGGTCCAGCGCGTAGTTGCGGCGCGTGACCGCGGCTTTCATGTTCACGTACGGGCTCTCGCGGACGTTGCCTTGATGGATGCCCGCGATCATCGCGGCTTCGCCGAGCGTCAGATCGCCGACGTGCTTCGAGAAGTAGAGCTGCGACGCGGCCTCGACGCCGTAGGCGCCATGGCCCCAGTACATCTTGTTGCAGTACATCGTGAAGATTTCCTGCTTCGTGTACCGCTTCTCGATCTGCATCGCGAGCAGCGCTTCCTTGATCTTCCGCTCGAGCGTCTCGTCGTCGGTGAGGAAGAGCTTGCGCGTGAGCTGCTGCGTGATCGTGCTGGCGCCGCCTTTGCGCTGCACGCCGACGAGGCGGCGCGCGGCGGTCGCGAAGATGCGGAACACGTCGACGCCGCCGTGCTTGAAGAAGCCGGCGTCCTCGGCCGAGATGATCGCGTTGCGCAGGTTGACGGGAATCTGTTCGTAGGTGACGACCTGTCGCCGCTCGGTCGCAAATTCACCGACGACCGAGCCATCTCGCCCGAGGACCTTCGTGATCGTCGCGGGCGCGTAGTCGTCGAGCGCGGAGATTTGCGGCAGGTCGCCGACGAAGGCGAACAGCACGCCGCTCGCCGTGCCGAGCAGCGCCGCCACCAGAAACAGCGCGATGATTCCGAAGCTTCGGACCAGCTTGGCACTCAGGCGACGCATACCCAGAGTGTACCGAACTTCGCGGCGTTCAGTGCGTTCCGCCTCGCCCGGCGCGCGAGGGGACCGACTGCGATGACTGGCCGCCTCGGGAGGAGGGCGGCGGGGAAGTCGGCCGGGATGCTCCCGCTGACGGCTGGGGTGCCGAGGGCGGCGGGCCGTTGCGTGGCACCGCGGCGCGATCGGGCAGGGCCTGCGGCATCCGCGACGAATGGTCGGCCGACGAACGATCGGACGACGAACGATCGGGCGGCGGACGATTGGTCGGCGGGCGATCGGGCGCTCCGCTGCGATCCGGCGGGCGATCTCCGCCGCGGCCCGAGGACGTCCGCGGATCGGGGCTTGACGTGGCGGCGCCGTCCGTCGGCCGAGGCTGGGCGCGCCACGGCGAGGACGAAGGATCCGACCAGACGCCGGGACGGCCGACTGTCGGCGCCGGTCGCGGCTCGCCCGGACGAGATTGCCAGGACGGGGTGCGATCCTGATCGGACCGCGGCACGGCGTGCTGCGGCGCAGCGTCCGTTTCGCGCATCGCGCGCGACGCTGGTACCAGCGGCGCGCTGTCGACCCTGCCTGGCCGGGCTTGTCCCGGGGGCTGCCCGACGTCCAATCGCGGTGTGCCGGCCATCCGCGTCGTCGTGGGTGAGTGGAGCGGAACGCTCGCGCCCGGCCGCGCGGAAGCCACCACCGGCGCCGTCGTTCGCGGCGTGAGCGCGCGGTCGGGGAGACTCGCCGTTCGCTGCGGCCGCACCACGGTTCCAAGTCCGTTGGCCGCGCTGAACTGGTTGGCGGTCGCCATCGTCCAGCCACGCCGGCCGTCCGCGCCGGGGCCGCTGAACCAGGCGACGGGACGACCGTCGACCCCAATGGGACACCAGCCGACGTAACCCGGGCTGGTTGCCCACGAGACCCACGCGGGCGCCCACTGGTGACCCGGCACCCAGAACCATCGGCCCGAAGAGACGCCCCAACGGCCGTAGTGGTGCGTAGGCCACGACCACACGGTCGGGCCGACCCAGAACCAGCCGTAGGAGCCGTAGGCGGACCAGTAGCCGTCGCTGTATGGCTGCCAGCCTGCGCTCACCTGCGGATACCAGACCGTGCCGTACGACGGCTCGTTGCCCCAGGTGCCGTAGGAGTCAAACGCGCCGCTGTAGGCGCGCATCTCAGAGGGGAGGTACTCCGATGAGGTCGAGCCGGTGCGCGCGTCGCGCTGGTCTTCGACCCAGTGATCGAAATCGTCGGCGGCCGTCGAGTTGAAGGATGCCGCGCTCGACGGCTCGGTGTCTTCGCGCGCCCAGGCGTGCTGGCCGGCGCGCACGAGCGTGCGGCCGTGCGCGTTCTCGAGCTCGGCCGTGCCGCGGAAGACGGCGAGATCCGCTTCGGGCGCGGCTCGCCGCGCGTTGGTAATCGCGACGCTGAAATCACCGGCGCTGTGAATCAGCGCCGAGCAGCCGGCCGCGTCGACGCGGTACTCGACCTCGTTGCTGACGCGCGAGATCGACAGGCGCAGCCGTCCCGTGCGCAGGCGGATGAGCGAATCGGACAGAAAGTCGACGCTCGTGTCGTTGTCGAGATCGAGCGCGCTGCCGTCGCCGAAGAGAATCTCGGCGCGTCCCCGCTCGGTGCGCACGCGGTCGCCGGCGAGCAGCGCCACGTTCACGTCGGCCGGCTGCGCCTGTCCCTCGCGCTCGAGCGTCACGGCGCCGTCGACCACGGCGAAGTGTGCCGGGACATCGTCGCGCGTGTACGTCTGGACGGGTGGGGTCTGGTCCGACACGCCCTGGGCCCCGCCAGTGAGGGGGCACAGCGCGAGCACGAGGACGGCGGCAAGGGCACGCGAGGTCATCAAGACCCTCACAAAACTGCAGGTTGGGGCTGGCGACCCCATCATACCGCACCGCAGCATCCGGGGTCAGACCGGGGCCAGACGGGCGGCAGACCCACCCGAAACCTTTAGTCCCATGGCAGCATCTGAGTTGACATTGTCATGCTAAGATTTCTATAATCTTCTGGACTCAAGATTTCAGCCCTCAGGGAAAAGGGAGAGCGTGCATGAGCAAGATCATTGGGATTGACCTGGGTACCACCAACTCGGTCGTCGCGGTCATGGAAGGCGGCGAGCCGGTGGTGATCACCAACGCAGAAGGCAGTCGGCTGACGCCGTCGGTCGTGGGGTTCACCAAGACGGGCGAGCGTCTGGTCGGGCAAGTCGCCAAGCGCCAGGCGGTCACGAACCCGGAGAACACGGTGTTCTCCATCAAGCGGTTCATGGGCCGTCGGTTCGACGAAGTTTCCGAAGAAATGAAGATGGTCCCGTATCGCGTCGTGCGCGACGGGGATCGCGTCGTCATCAACGTGTCGCCGGACGGGCAGGAGAAGAAGTACACGCCGCCCGAAGTGTCGGCGATGGTGCTGCAGAAGCTGAAGCAGGCCGCCGAGGATTACCTCGGGCAGCCGGTGACCAAGGCGGTCATCACGGTGCCGGCGTACTTCAACGACGCGCAGCGGCAGGCGACGAAAGACGCCGGCAAGATCGCCGGCCTCGAAGTGCTCCGCATCGTCAACGAGCCGACGGCGGCCGCACTCGCGTACGGGCTCGACAAGAAGAAAGACGAAACGATCGCCGTCTACGACTTTGGCGGCGGCACGTTCGACATCTCGATACTCGAGGTAGGCGAGGGCGTGGTCGAAGTGAAAGCGACCAACGGCGACACGCACCTTGGCGGTGACAACCTCGATCAGCGGGTCATCGATTGGATCGTGAGCGAATTCCGCAAGCAGGAAGGCATCGATCTCTCGAAGGACCGGATGGCGCAGCAGCGTCTCAGGGAAGCGGCGGAGAAGGCCAAGATGGAGCTCTCGACCGTGATGGAGACGGAGATCAACCTGCCGTTCATCTCGGCCGATCAAACGGGACCGAAGCACCTGGCGATGAAGCTCACGCGGGCGAAGTTCGAATCGCTCGTCGATGACTTGCTGCAGAAGAGCGTGGGGCCGTGCAAGCAGGCCATGGCCGACGCGGGCGTCTCCGCGAAGGACATCGACGAGGTCGTGCTCGTCGGCGGCTCGACGCGCATTCCGCGCGTGCAGCAGATCGTCAAGGAGCTCTTCGGACGCGAGCCGCACAAGGGCGTGAACCCGGACGAGGTCGTCGCGATCGGCGCGGCGGTTCAGGCCGGCGTGCTCTCGGGCGAGGTCAAGGACCTTCTCCTGCTCGACGTGACGCCGCTGTCGCTCGGCATCGAGACGCTGGGCGGCGTGATGACGACGCTCATTCAGCGCAACACGACGATCCCGACGAAGAAGAGCGAGGTCTTCTCGACCGCGGCCGACAGCCAGACGAGCGTCGAAGTGCACGTGATGCAGGGCGAGCGCCCGATGGCGCGCGACAACCGCACGCTCGGCAAGTTCCATCTCGATGGACTGCCGCCGGCGCCGCGCGGCGTACCGCAGATCGAAGTCACCTTCGACATCGACGCCAACGGCATCGTCAACGTCCAGGCGAAGGACAAGGGCACGGGCAAGGAGCAGAAGATCACGATCACCGCGTCGAGCGGCCTGAGCAAGGACGAGGTCGACCGGATGATGAAGGACGCCGAATCGCACTCGGCCGAAGACAAGGAGCGCAAGGAAGAAGTCGAGACGCGCAACCGCGCCGATCAGGCCGTCTACGTCGCCGAGAAGTTCATGAAGGAGTCGGGCGACAAGCTCGAGGCCTCGGATCGGATGGCGATCGAGTCGGCGGCCAACGACGTCAAGAAGGCGCTCGAAGCCAACGACGCGAAGGCGATCAACCGCACGCTC
This sequence comes from Vicinamibacterales bacterium, assembly GCA_035279905.1. Classification (GTDB taxonomy): domain Bacteria; phylum Acidobacteriota; class Vicinamibacteria; order Vicinamibacterales; family SCN-69-37; genus DATEGZ01. The sequence goes on along the minus strand of DATEGZ010000251.1, from coordinate 792 downwards.
GAGGCGCTGACGAAGGCGCAGGAAAAGGCGGCCGAAGCGCTTTACAAGAATGCGGGGCCGGGTTCGGCGGGTTCTGCGGGTTCGACAGGTTCCGCAGGTTCTGCGGGTTCGGGGCCCACATCCGGCAACGGCAAGGCCGACGACGTGATCGACGCGGAAGTTGTTGAGGAACGGAAGTAGCTCGATAGCTCAATGACCCAATAGCCCAATGGCCCGATAGCCCAATGGATCTCTACCATCTTCTCGGCGTCACGCGCGCGGCGACGACTGGCGATATCGAACGCGCCTACCGTCGTCTCGCGCGGCGCTATCACCCGGGCATCAACCCGGGGGATCGCGTCGCCGAGGAGATGTTCCGGCAGATCCAGCGAGCCTTCGACGTGCTCACGAACCTCGAGCAGCGGCGCGAGTACGACCGTGGCGCCGGGATGAATCCGCCGACGGCGCTCGAGGCGACGGTGTCGTTCGAGGGCTTCGATTTCTCGACGCCGGCTGAGGGGCCGCTCGCGGCGACGTTCGCCGAGCTGTTCGCGGATGTGTTTCAGGACGCGGCGCGTGAGGCCATCACGCCGAGCCAGGGCGCGCCGGTGGAAGTCACCTTGCGCCTGTCGTTCGAAGACGGCGTCCGCGGCGGACAGTTTCCGTTGTCCGTCGTCCGTCACGAGCGGTGCGTGACGTGCGCGGGCCAGGGCCGCGTGCCGCGGCCGGTGGCCTCGTGTCCCGCGTGCGGCGGCACGGGCAACCGGCGGTGGGCGCGCGGGCACATGGTCTTCACCAAGCCGTGCGACGTCT
>DATEGZ010000250.1:0-10680 GCA_035279905.1 Vicinamibacterales bacterium | reverse complement strand
ACCGCTGCCGGCCGCGCGCGTGATCGACACGGCGCTCGGCCTCGCGCGCGCGCTCGCGGCGGCGCACGACCGCGGCGTCGTGCATCGCGATCTGAAGCCGGAGAACGTGATCCGCACGCCCGCCGGCGACGTGAAGATTCTCGACTTCGGCGTGGCGCGCATGCGCGACGTCCCGCAGCCGGCCGCCGAGCCCAGCACCGGCGGCGCCCTGCTGGGCACGCCGGCCTACATGTCGCCGGAGCAGATCCGCGGCGACGCCGTGGACTTTCGATCGGATCTCTTCGCGCTCGGTATTCTGATGTACGAGCTGGCGACGGGCGCGCCGCCGTTTTCCGGATCGAATCCCGCGTCGACGATCGCGAAGATCCTGGAGACCGAGCCGCCGCACGTAACGGAGCGCGTGCCCGCGATGCTGTCGGGCGCCGCGGGACTCGGCGATCTCGATCGCGTCATCGCGCGGTGTCTGCAGAAGGCGCCCGACGCCAGATATCGATCGACGCACGACCTGGTGGCGCATCTCGAGCGGGCGCGCTCCGCCGATTCCGGAGAGCGCCATCAGACGCCGACACGACAGCAACCGTCACGAACCCTGGCGTGGTGGCAGTTTCATCAAGCCGCCGCGAGCGTCGGCTATCTCGTGATGCTCGTGCCGCTGTGGCTGGCCCGCACGGGGACGCCGGGGGCGGCGTCAACGACGCTGTTCTTCGTCGGCCTCGCCGCCGTGCTCGTCGCGACGACGCTGCGGCTGCACGTGTGGTTTGCCGTGCGCGAGCTTCCCGGCGAGTCGAGCAGCCAGCGGGCGCGCGCCGGCGCGTGGATTCGCCTCGCCGACGTCGTGTTCGTGCTGGTGCTCGTCGCGTCGAGCGCGCTCGCGTTCGACGCGCACGTCGAGATGGCCGTGCTCTTCCTCGCCGCCGCGATTGGCGCGCTGGTCAGCTTCGCGATCATCGAACCCGCGACAGCGCGCGCCGCGTTCAGCAGAACCCCGGAACCTCGGAACCCCGGAACCCCGGAACCTACTGCGTAAGCACCAACCTCACCGCTTCGAGCGTCCGCGTCATCGACTCGCGCGCGGTGCTGTCAATCAACGGCCCGACGATGTACCGCACGACGGAGGGCACCGTACGGCTCAGACTAACGGACTCGCACTCGATGATGACGCCGCCGGCCACCTGCTCGTAGCGCCAGTACGCATTGAGCTTCCAGAGGAAGCCGCGATCGTCACCGACGGGCAGCTCGTGCTCGCGCGGTGTGCCGGCCTCCTCGAGCTCCGCGATCTTCGTCGCCGTGCTCTGGCTCGTCGCGCGCGTCGGCGACACGCGGGCGAACGTCACCACGTGCTCCGTGTTGAAAACGACCGTCACGATCTTCGAGCGCTGCAGCTTCAGGTACACCCTGAGCCGGCCGGGAGCGCGCTCGAGAATCGCGGACTTCAGGACGTCTTCCTGTTGGGTGAGGAGCTCGCCGCTCTGGAGCTTCGCGAGCAGGCCGTCGACGGTCGCGCGCGGCACGAACACCGCGCCGCGCCAGTGGTGCACGAGCGCGGACGGCACGTCGATCGCCTCGCCGGCCGCGTCCACGCTCTCGACGCCGCGGACCACGACCTCACCCGAGAGCAGCGCGCGCCGATCCGCCGCGGCCGAAGGCGCGAAGTCCAGCGCGAGAAACCGGTCGCGCAGGGCGACCTCGCTCGCGATCCGCCGCTCCGTCGCCGTGACGTATCGCGTCCAGCCGGTCTCGGCCTCGGGTTTCAGCCTCGCGGCCACGACGGTGGCGGTCATGAGGAGGCAGAAGCACAGGCCGAGACCTGACCCCCAAACACGCCGATCTGTGGAAAACAGACCTGACCCCATACACGTCAATGCGTCATTAGCTCAAAAACGGGCTCAATGAGCCCGAAGGGCCATGCATTTCGCATTCCCTGGCAGGAGAACGCCATGAGCACTGCCGCCCGGATCGCTGCCCCCACGAAGCCTGCCGCCGACGCCACTCGGGTGCTCACGAGCGTCCTGGCGCCGCTCGAGAAGCGCGTGCTGCTCTTTCTCGCGCACCGCATGCCTCGCTGGGTGAATTCCGATCACCTGACGGCGCTCGCCCTCGTCGCGATGCTCGGCGCCGGACTGTCGTATTGGATGGCCGCGCGCTACCCAATCGGCCTCGCGCTCGTCGTCGTCTGCCTGGCGATCAACTGGTTCGGCGACAGCCTCGACGGTACCGTCGCCCGCGTGCGGCAGCAGCAACGGCCTCGCTACGGCTTCTACGTTGACCACGTCGTCGACGCGTTCGGCACCGCGTTTCTGATCGGCGGCCTCGCGCTGTCCGGCTACATGAGCCCGCTCGTCGCGTTCGGGCTGCTCGTCGCGTACTTCATGCTCTCGGCCGAGGTGTACCTCGCAACCTACAGCCTCGGCACGTTCAAGATGAGCTACTTCAAGGTGGGACCGACGGAGCTGCGGATCATCCTCGCGATCGGCACGCTGATGCTCTACGTGCGGCCGACGGTCGTGTTCTTCGGACATCCCGCCAAACTGTTCGACATCGGCGGAGGATTTGCGATCGCCGGACTGCTCGTCACGCTCGTCGCCTCAGCGATCTCCAACACGCGCACGCTCTATCGGGCGGAACCTACGCCGAAGAGCGAGGAGGTCCGGGAGTGAAAACCACTTGAAGTCCTCGGGGTGAAGAGCACGCGAGGTCCTGGGGAGAAAAGCGCTGGAGGTCCCGGGCGTTAAGTGCACGCGAAGTCCGTTGGGCACGCCGCGGCGTCGGACTTCAGTGGCTCTTGGCGCCAGGGACTTCGAGCGCCTTTGACGTCCCGGACCTCAAGGGTCGCCGGTGCTATTCCGCCCGCAACGCGGTAAGCGGATCGACGCGAGAGGCTCGCCACGCCGGAATCGCACCGGCGAGCGCGCCGGCCACGAGCAGTCCGACGGCCGCACTCGCGAGCGCGACCGGATCGTACGGCGAGATGCCGTAGAGCAACGACCTGAGGAACTTCAGGAGCGGCCAGACGACGATGAGCCCGAGCAGGCCGCCGGCCGCGACGAGCACGAGCGTCTCGCGCAGGACGAGCCAGCCGACGCCGCCGCGCGACGCGCCAAGCGCCATGCGCACGCCGATCTCGTTCGTGCGCCGCACGACCGAGTACGCGACGGTGCCGTACAGACCCAGGCACGCGACGCCGACGGCGAGCAGCCCGAACATGCCGGTCATCCGCGAGATGAGCCGGTCCGTGCTGACCATGCGCTCGTTCATCACCGCGAGCGTCGTCACCTCGCGCACGGCAAGGTTTGGATTGACCGACAGGATGCCCGACCGCAGCGACGCCTTCGCGGCCTCGACCGGGCCGGTGACGCGCACGAACATGAAGCGCGCGAATTCGCCCTGGCTCTGCGCGATCGGATAGAACACCATCCACGGCGCCTCGTCCTTCGGCCCGTCGACGCGCGCATCACGCACCACGCCGACCACCTCGACGTCCGTCGGATTGCCGTAGCCGATGTGGTGGCCGATCGGATCGACGTCGCCGAAGAAGTGCTTCGCCATCGACTGGTTGACGACGCAAACGCTCGGATGCCCGTCCCGATCGTCGCTCGTGAACGATCGGCCGCGCAGCACTTGCATGCCGACCGTGCGGAAGTACTCGGTCGTCACGTACTCTTCGCGCACGTCCGCGTCCTTGCCGACGCGCATCGGCTCCGCATCGACCGAGATGCTGCTCGTGCGCGCCGATCCCGACACAGGCCCGGACAGCGCCAGCGCGGCGGCCGTCCCGCCGGGAATCGCGCGGCCACGCTCGATCAACTTCGCGTACAGATCCGGCAGCTGTCCGGGAGTGACACCCGAGAGCATCGGATCGATGCCCGCAACGACGACCTCGGATCGATCGAAGCCGGTGTCGACACCCAGCAGGTTCTGGAACGTCCGCAGGAACAGCAGCGCGCCGACGAGCAGCGCGAACGACAGCGCGACCTGCAGCGCGATCAGCACCTTGCCGAACGACAGCGCGCCCTTGCGTTCCGCGCCGACGACGCGCGTGCCGGCCTTGAGCGGCTCGACGAGACTCGGACGCGCGCTCCGGATCGCCGGACCCAGGCCAAACAGCACGCCGGTGACGATGCTCACCGCGGCCGTGAACGCAAGCAGCCGCCAGTCGACCGGCAGATCGAGCGGGATCGCGCGCGAGCCGCTCGACGCCAGGACGAGCAGCCCCTGACCGCCCAGCTGCGCCACGCCGAGCCCGACGATGCCGCCGATGAGCGAGAGCGTCAGACTTTCCGTGAGCAGCTGGCGGACGATGCGCCCGCGGCCCGCACCAAGCGAAAGCCGGAGCGCGAATTCCTTGCCGCGCGCGGTGCTTCGCGCGAGCAACAGGCTGGCGAGATTGGCACACGCGATGAGCAGCACCGCGGCCACTGTCACCATCAACACGACGAGCGGCTGCGAGAAGCTGTCGCGCAGATTGGACAGGCCGCGCGCGCCGGGCACGAGCTCGGCGTGCTCGCGGAGGCGGAAGTTCCGCTGCGCGGTGTCCTTCACCATGTCCGCGCGGTCTTCGACTTCGGTCTTCCAGTAGCCGGCGATGCGCGCGCCCGCCTCGGCGACGTTCACCGACGCCGGCACTCGCGCGACCACGGTGAGCCAGGCAACGCCTTCCTGCGTCACCCACGGCTTGCTGCCGTCGGCGTTGTCGATGCTGGCATTGCCGCGCGAGCGCAGCTCCTGCTGAATCGTCACGGGCGCCCAGAGATCCACGCGCGTTCCGACCGACACGCCGGCGAAATTCTTCTCGGCGACGCCGACGATCGTGAGCGGCAGCCCGTTGACGCGAATCGTCGATCCCACCGCGCGCGGATCGTTGCCGTACTCGCGCGTCCAGAAGTCGTAGCTCAAGACCGCGACCGGCGCGGTACCGGGTGACGGCGCGTCGTTCATGCCGAGCACACGGCCCGCGGCCGCGCTGACGCCAAGTACGTCGAACCAATTCCCTGAGACCAGCTGGCCGAGCGCCAGCTCTGCGCCGCCCTCGCGATCGATCTGGATGCGGTTGGCCGCCGCGCTCGCGGCGAACTGCACGTCGGGCACGGCGACCTGGAGGTGCATCAGGCTCGGGTACGAAAGCCGGTAGTTGGGCGACGCGAAGCCCGCGCGGTTGACGAACCAGAGCTCGTTGGGCCGCGTGACGTCGAGCGGCCGCAGCAGCAGCGCGTCCGAGATGCTGAAGATCGCGGCGTTCGCGCCGATCCCGACGGCGAGCGAGACGACAGCGGCCGCGGTGAACATCGGGCTCCGCCGCATCATGCGGAACGCGTAGCGCACGTCGCGCGAGAGATCCTCGATCCACCGCGTGCCGCGCGCGTCGCGCGCCTGTTCTTTGATCGGTTCGATGCCGCCGAACCGCGCCAGCGCCTGGCGCCGCGCGTCGTCGGCCGCCACGCCTTCGCGCTCGAGGCGCCGCGCTTCTTCGCTCACGTGATGCGCCAGCTCGGCGTCGAGCTCGCGCTCGAGACGCTCGCGACCGAGGAGGCGGGACAGCCAACCCATGCGCTTACTCCGTTTGAAGAATGAGCTGAATCGCTTCCGACAGGCGGCGCCAGTCGGCGACCTCGCGATCGAGCCGCGTGCGGCCCGGGCGTGTGAGCCGGTACACCTTCGCGGCGCGGCCGGTTTCCGTTTCGGCCCACGTCGCCGCCAGCAGCCCGCGGTTTTCGAGCCGGTGCAGCGCCGGGTAGAGGGATCCCTGCGGCACCTGCAGCAGCGCGCGCGAAATCTGGCCGATGCGCTGCGCGATCGCGTAGCCGTGCAGCGGCTCTGTGGCCAGTACTTTGAGGATGAGCATATCGAGCGTGCCCTGAAGCAGATCGAGGTCTGAGGAGTCAGCCATGCCTAGCCACTCTACACATATACGAGTAGACGTCCTAGGCGTTCGATGGGTTGGGTCGTCCCGGGCTGAACCGGCCTTGACAATAAAAGTTGTCAATACTACCCTCTCGGCGTGCTCGACCTCCACGTCATCGACGATCCGGCCGCGGCGACCGTGATGCTGGAACCGACGCGGCGGCGGCTCCTCGCCGAGCTCGTCGAGCCCGCCTCGGCGGCGACGCTGGCCGCGCGAGTCGGATTGCCTCGTCAGAAAGTGAACTACCACCTGCGCGCGCTCGAAGCGCAGGGGCTGGTGCACCTGGCCAACGAGCGCAAATGGGGCGGGCTGACCGAACGGCTGCTCGTGGCCACGGCCGCGTCGTACGTGGTCTCGCCAAAGGCCCTGGGACCAATCGCCGCGGATCCGGATCGGGACATCGATCGGCTGTCGGCCAGCTACCTCATCGCCCTGGCCGCGCGGGTCGTCCGCGAAGTGGCCGATCTCGTGCGTCTGGCGAAACGGACGGGCAAACGCGTGGCCACGCTGTCGGTCGATACCGAGATTCACTTCCGGTCGGCGACGGACCGGGCCGCGTTCAGCCACGAACTCACCGAAGCCATCACGACACTGGCGGCGAAGTACCACGACGACTCTCCAGGCAGCCGCGCGCATCGCCTAGTGATCGTGGCGCACCCGCTGTTACAGAAGCGCGGTCCCAAGGTGGGCGCGTGATCTTGCGAACGAGCCGTGCGAGTGAGCCGCGTGAGCGGAGCGGGGCCGTGGGGCCCCGCGAGCGAGCGCGTAAGAGGGGCGCGGCGGGGACGAAGTCCCCCCGCCTAAGGAGTGATCATGAGCGTCAAGAAGGATCCGTCCGGCCGCCGCTGGGTCCAAGTTGAAGTCGAGGTGCCGGGCACAGTGGAAGAAGTCTGGAAGGCCATCGCGACTGGTCCCGGCATTTCGTCCTGGTTCGTGCCGACGGCGTTCGAAGAGCGCGACGGAACACCGGTTGCGGTGACGTTGAACTTCGGCCCCGGCATGGAATCCCGCTCCGCGATCACCACGTGGGAACCGCAGCGACGGTTCGTCGCGCAGGGAGAGGGCTGGGGCGGCTCACCGCCGATCGCGGACGAGTGGACCGTCGAAGCGCGCGCCGGCGGCGTCTGCGTCGTCCGCGTGGTGCACAGCCTCTTCGCGAGCACGGACGACTGGGACAAGCAGCTCGAGGGCACCGAATCCGGCTGGCCGGCGTTCTTCCGCATCCTGCGGATCTACCTCACCCACTTCCGCGGCCAACGCTCTTCGATGATGCAGTGGATTGGCTCTGCGACGGGAAACACCGCGGAAGCCTTTGACGCACTGACCGCGGCACTCGGGATGAAAAGCCTGACCGCCGGACAGAGTGTGACTGCTCAGTCGGGCGTCCCGGCGCTCAGCGGCGTGGTGGAGCACGTCACTCAGCGTCCGTTCACCGCGCTGCTGCGGCTCGACAAGCCGGGACCGGGCACCGCCGCGCTCGGCGCCGTCAACTTCGGCGGCTCGAGCATGGTGACGCTGAGTTTCTATCTCTACGGCGATCAGGCGGACGGAACGGTGGCCCGCGAGACTCCACTCTGGGAAGCGTGGATCCAGAAACGCTTCCCGACGCCGCCTACTGCTTGATCCACACGACCATCTCTCCCCTGCCCCGGTTCGCCCACGCGAAGTACGGGATCGCGGTGATGGTGCGCGCGGGCGCGGCGTCGGTGGCGGGAAGTGTCGCGGTGAGCACCGTGACGCCGCCCAGGAGATCGGACTTGAACGCCGGCGTGAACGTCGTGTCGCCGGGCATCGCGACGTCGAGCACTCTGCCGCCGTTGTCCACGGCCTCGAGCGCGTAGACGATCGGACCGCGCTGAATGGCGGCCTTCCCCACGTCGTCTTTCACGCCGGGGTTGGCGGTGACACGGCGCACGGGCATCGGCAGGTTGAGATGCACCGGCACGGCGGCGGATCCGCTCGCCGCTGCGGCAGTGATCGGAATGCTGACCTCCGTCCAGCCCTGTCCCGGCCTGGCGCTGCCCATCGCGTCGAACTTGCCGACCTGGATCGGCTCGGACACGACCGACGAGTACGTGTACAAGTCGCTAGCGAACACGCCGGCGCCCAGCCAACCGGGCACGCGGAGCTTCAACGGAAACGTCACGGCTTTGTCCGCGGTGACTCGCAACTGCACTCGCCCATCCCACGGATAGTTCGTCGTCTGGCTGATGTGCACCTTCGCGCCCTTGACGACGAGATCGGCTTCGCTCGAGACGTAGAGGTTGACGAACACCTGATTGCCGTCGGTCGAGTAAATCAGACCTGGCAGCTGCGCGAGCAGTCGTGACAGATTCGCCGGACAGCACGCGACGTCGAAGTACGCGCTGCGCTCGTTGCGGCCGGCGGACTCGAGCGGGTTCTGATAGAAGAACGTGTCGCCCTTCACCGACACGCCCGAAAGCAGGCCGTTGTAGAGCGTCTGCTCGAACGCGTCGAGGTACTTCGCGTCGCCCGATTTCAGAAACATCCGGTGATACCAGAGGATGCCGCCGACCGACGCGCACGTCTCGGTGTACGCCGTGCGATTCGGCAACGCGTAGTCGTCGCCGAACGCCTCGGTGCCGCCGACCGATCCCAGGCCGCCCGTCAGATACACGCGCTTGGACATGACGTCATTCCACAGGCGATCGACGGCGAGGTTGTACTTCGGATCCTTGAGCATCGCCGCGATGTCCGTCATCGCGTTGTAGACGTACGTGCCGCGCACCGCGTGTCCCTGCGCGCGCGGCTGATCGACCAGCGGAATGTCGTCCTGCCGGTAGGGCCGGTCGTTGTAGAGCTGCCAGCTCTGCTCGGTGTAGTTCTGCGAGACGTTGCCGTGGATGCCGCGCTCGTCGAGAAAGAACTTCGCGAGATTCAGATAACGCGGATCCTTCGTGGCGCGGTACAGCTTCACGAGAGCGAGCTCGACTTCCTCGTGCCCCGGCGCATCTTTTCTCGCGTCCGGTCCGAACGTCGTCGCCACGAGGTTCGCGTTCTTGATCGCGACGTCGAGAAACGCGCGATCGCCGGTCGCCTGGTAGTGCGCGACCGCCGCTTCGTACATGTGGCCCGAGTTGTAGAGCTCGTGGCTCCCCGTGTTCTCGTACTGCCAGCGCTCGGTGCCCACTCCTGGCGCCGGCTTGTCGGGATTGATCGTGCGCGCCGGAAACAGATACCCGTCCGGCTGCTGCGCCTTCGCGATGATCGCAATCAGCGCGTCGAGCTGCTTAGCAAGCGTGGGATCGGGATGCGAGATCAGCGAGTACGACGCGGCCTCGACGATCTTGTAGATGTCCGTGTCGTTGAACCGTCGTCCCTGGTAATCGCCCGGCATCAAGCCGGCGCCCTTCCGCAGGTTGTCCACGCGCCCGGTCTTCTCGTTCTGCTCGAGGATGTGCGGAATCGTGACCGTGCGATTGGTCTCGAGCTTCGCCTGCCAGAAGCCGCCCGTTACTTTCACCTGGGACATCGGCACAGGCTGGATCGGATAGTCGGACGGCGCGGGCGTTTGCGCGCCGACTGTGGCGACGAGCAGAGCAGCGGCAAGAATCGACGGCAGTTTCATTTGGACCTTCTGGCGAATTTGAGCCCCGACCAGGTTTCGTTGATCGCGCACACTTTGTAGTCCACGATGCCGTTGGCCAGTCCGGTATCGCGCACGTGATTCTCGGTCACGTCCTTGTAGAGCTTCGACGCCTTCTTCGGCCATGCGATCCAGAGCCCGTTCGTCATCGTCCGGAGCGCGAGCGCAAGACCCGTGTTGAGCGTCTGGCGATCAGGGACGAACCAGATCACCAGATCCGCCGGCTTCGACGTGGCCATTGTCAGCCTGACATCGTCGGGCAGCCCGACGAGCTCGTCCTTGAACCCCTTGGGCGGACTGATGACTGCAACGGTCATCCCCGGCTTGATGCCGAGCTTCTTGACAAGTGGCGTACCGGAGTAGCCTGCGAGCGGCATCGACGATCAACGGCCCGCAGCATTATTGATCGGCAAGTTATGATGAAGCCGTTGCGTTCCTCGCTGATCTCCCCGGCCGTGCGGATGTGGGCGGCCCTCGCGTGCGGGCTCGTCGCCCTGCTTTGCGTCATGCCGGCCGTGCCGCTCCACGGTCAGGCGACGACGTACACCGTCATCACCGCGCAGAACCGGCGGCCGCTCGCCGTGCGCACGCAGGGCAACACGGATGTGGTGGCGCTGGACCAGCTGGCGCCCGTGTTCAACCTGACGGCCACTGAGGACGCGGTCGTCGGCGGCTTGACGATCACCGCCAACAGTCAGAAGATCCTGCTCATCCCCGGTCAGAACTTCGCTCAGGTCAACGGTCGCGTCGTGTCGCTGTCGGCGTCGATCGGGCGCGACCGGAGCGGCATCTATCAGGTGCCGATCGATTTCGTTTCCGTCGCGCTGGCGCGCGCGCTCAACACGCGCATCGAAGTGCGCAAAACCTCGAAGCTGATCATCGTCGGCGACATCGCGGTGCCGCGCGTGACGATCAAGGTCGACAAGCAGGCGACGGGCGCGCGCGTGTCGCTCGAGATCGTGCCGATGGCGCCGCACAAGGTCGCGCGCGAGGGCACGAGCGTCACGGTCCGGTTCGACGCGGTTGCGCTCGACATGGGGCCGAACACGGGGCAGGCCGCCGATTTCGTGAAGTCGGTGCGCGTCCAGGGCACGGTCGTCACGATCGATCTCGGACCGCAGGCGCAGAGCTTCACGAATGAGGACGATCGGGATCAGGCGCACCTGTACGTCGA
>DATEGZ010000249.1:0-65594 GCA_035279905.1 Vicinamibacterales bacterium | reverse complement strand
TGATCTGCCAGGTCGCAATCCGTCCTTCGAGGCCATGACCGACGAGCAGGTCCGCGATGATGCGATATCCGTCGCCCTCGGCGACGCGATCGCGCTCACGCACGGTGGCGGATTGAGGACCACTTCCCCCCAGCTGCATCTGCTGGAAAACGGCGCGATCGGCCACAGGCAACTCGGCCGACGCCAGCGCGTGCAGCACGGCCGGATCCTGGCTGGCGAGCGCCGTCTCGATGTCCGCCAGCAGTCGCACGACCGGGTCGGCCTGCAGAGGGCGCCCCTGGGGCGCCTGGGCCGACGGCGCGGTGTGGAGTGCGAGGACGCACAACAGCAGCGTCAGGCGACGCATAGGTTCAGATCAATCCAAGTTCTTTGCCGACTTTCTCGAACGTATCGAGCGCAAACTGCAGCTCCTCGCGCGTGTGCGTCGCGGTGACGATGGTCCTGACGCGCGCCTTGTCTTTCGCGACCGTCGGGAAGGCGATGCCCTGGGCAAAGACGCCTTCCTCGAACAGCCGATCGGACAGCCGCATGGCGCGGCTGCCCTCGCCGGCGATCACCGGCGTGATCGGACTCTCGCTCATGCCCGTGTCGAACCCGAGACGCTGCAACCCGGCCTTGAAGAACCGCGTGTTCTCCCAGAGGCGATCGATGATCTCGGGATCCTCTTCGAGCAGATCGATGGCGGCGATGCACGCGGCGGTCACCGACGGCGGATGCGAGGTGGAGAACAGGAACGGTCGCGCGCGATGGTAGAGGAAGTCGATGAGCGCGTGCGATCCGGCGACGTATCCGCCGAGCGCGCCGATCGCCTTCGACAGCGTGCCGACCTGGATGTCCACGCGGCCGTGCATGCCGAAGTGGTCGATCGTGCCGCGGCCGTTCTTGCCGAACACGCCGCTCGCGTGCGCGTCGTCGACCATCATGATGCAGCCGAATTCTTCGGCGAGCGCGCAGAGATCGGGAATCGCGCCGACGTCGCCGTCCATGCTGAAGACGCCGTCGGTGATGAGCAGCTTGCGCTGTTCGCGCGGCAGCGCCTCGAGAATCGCGCGCGCCGCGGCGACGTTCTTGTGCGGAAAGACCTTGATCGTTGCCCGGCTCAGGCGCGCGCCGTCGATGATGCTCGCGTGATTCAGCTCGTCCGAGATGATCACGTCCTCTTTCCCCAGAATCGCCGAGACGGTGCCCGCGTTCGCCGCAAAGCCGCTTTGAAAGACCACCACGGCCTCGACCTGCTTGAACGCGGCGAGCCGCCGCTCGAGCTCCATGTGAATCGCCATCGTGCCGGCGATCGTGCGCACCGAGCCGGATCCGACGCCGAATTCCTTGATCGCCGCAAGCGCGCGCTCTTCCAGCTTCGGATGCGTCGTGAGGCCGAGGTAGTTGTTCGACGACAGGTTGACGACGGACTTGCCGTCGAACGACGAGGTCGCCGCCTGGCGGCCGTCGAGAATCCTCAGGTGCCGGTAGACGCCTTGCGCGCGAAGCGAGTCGATTTCGGTGCCGAGAAACGAGAGCGGGTCGGGACGCATAGCAGACAAACTTACTTCAAGTTCAGCTGTAAGAGCACGACGTCGTCGCTTGTGGCGAGGATTTGCGCGCCGAGCGAGGTCAGCCAGCGGACGATCTCGTGCCCCCGGCCGTCGGTGAACGCGCGCAGGTGGACGAGCGCGTGCGTCGCGCCGGAATCGACGAGCGCCTGGCGCGCGGCCTCCGGATTGGCCGGCGCGGGCGCGAGCGCGGACACGCGGTCGCCGTAGTTCTCGGGAAAAAAGCCCGAGTAGCCGTTGACGAGCGGACGCCGGTGGAAGCCGGCGAAAAACACGGCCTGGATGTCGTAAGCCTGCTCGCCGAACGGAAATTCGATCAGCACGAGCGGGCCCGGCAGCTTCTTCACCATCGGATAGAGCGGGTTGATGTTCCGGCCGATGACCGGCACGCCCGGCGGGACCAGCGTGTCGGGAACCAGTTTTTGATTGAGACCCATTGGCGCGAACCAGCTCTCGCAGAGCACGAGAACGATGCCGGCCGTGACGAGGATCACGCCGCCGGCGCGAAGACGGTTGAGAACAGTGGCCGCGCCCATCCCGGCGAGCACCGCCAGCGCGAGCGTGACGATCGTGAGAAAGCGCGCGGGCACGCGCAAACCGTCGAATCCGGGCACGTGCGTGAGCACCCAGCCGTACGGCCCGTGCGCGACGAGATGGCCGCTCGCCAGGATGCTCGGGCCGAACGCGAGCAGCGCCGCGACGATGCCGGTGGTGATCCAGAACGACGGCGCGAGATCGTCGGTGCGATCCGCCGGACGATCGATCGCGCGCGTCAGCGCGATCAACGGAATCGCCGACAGCGCGGCGATCCAGATCATCATCGTCGCGTCCTGAATCACGATGATTTCCGATGAGGAGCGCAGGGTCAGCCGGCCGTCGGCGAACATCGTCATCACCGCGCAGGACGAGATCGCGAACGTGGTGAACAGCGCCGACCACAGCGCGAGCGTCCGGAGCGGCAGGGACGCCCACGGGATGCGGCGATACGTTCGCCAGGCCGCCGCGCCGAGGGCGATCGCCGTGAACGCGAGAATCGTGAAGCCCGGGAAGCCTTCGCCCTCGGGCTTCGGATATCCCTGGAGGTGCGTGCCGAGCAGCCGCGCGCTTGGGGCGATCGTCGCGAACGCGTGCGTGTCCGCGGCGAATACGGCGGCGTCTTCGATCGAGCGCGCGCCGGTCGCGCCGCTCGCGCGAGCGTCGAGATACGGCCGCAGGAACGGATAGAGCACGAGCGCGGCGAGAATCGCGGCCGCCGCAAGACGCAGCCACACGCGCCACTGTCCGAGCATCCGGCGCCGGACCATCTCGTAGAGTCCGAACGCGGCGAACAACGGCGAGAAGAACAAGAGGAAGTACCCGCACGACAGGCCTTGAACGACCAGCGCGGTGGTGCCCCCGGCGAGCGCGCCGATCCGGCCGGTCGAGAAAAACCGGCGGAGGCCGAACAGCGCCAGCGGCATCCAGCCGATGGACATGATCTGCAGGTGCGGGAATTGTCCGAGGCGATACGGCGCGTAGGCAAACGCGAGTCCGGCGAGGAATGCGGCAAGCGGGCGCCCCGTGATCTCCCGAACGAACAAGTACATCCCGAACGCCGCGATGATGAACGTCGAGAGGAAGAGCAGGTTGTAGCAGAGCAGGATGTTGCCGCCGGCGGCGTACACCGGCAGCATCTGCAGCATCTGCGGCGTGAAGTGCTCCGAGTACGCGATCGTGTGCGGCGCGGGATAGAAGATGTTGCCGTTCCAGTAGTCGGCGAGCGCGTGAACGTCGCCGCGGAGCGCGGACAGCACCTGGCCGCCTGTCCACATCAGCACCCAGCAGACGAAGAGCGAGTCGCCCAAATCTGAGGCAATGGCCTTGGTCGGGTGCCGCATCAGCGGCCACGTCATGATCACCGCGATCGCGGTGTAGAGGAGCGCGATCCCGGCAAAATGACGCCTGGAGTTTACATTCGTGCCCGAAAAGACCCCCGAGGTCATTTGAGCTGCAGCAGCCTATCCGAGCCGTAGGTGGCGATGACGCGGGCGCCGTTGGCGACGAGCCAGTCGGTCATCTCGTGGCCGCGGCCGTTTTCGAACGCGGCCTCGTGGACGATCGCGTGCGTCGCCCCAGAGGACTGCACGGCCTTGTAGGCGGTCTCGAGGTCGAACGGGATGTGATCGAGGAATGTGGCGCGTCGCAGGTACGATTCGGGGTAGAAGCCCGAGTAGCCGTTTACGAGCGGCCGTCGATGGTAGCCGGCGTAGTAGGTCGCGAGAATCTCGTACGCGGGGTCGCCGAAGGGAAACTCGATCAACGTGACGTCGCCTGGCGCGTCGCGCACGTACTGATAGAGCGGGCCCATCTCCTGCCCGGTGTAGAGCTCGCGCGGCGAGAGCTCGTATCCACGTGAGACGAGCCGCACATTGGTCGGCATCGGCACCACCCAGCTCTCCGCGAGAATGAGGAGCGACGCGCCGGTCACGAGCGCGATGCCCGCGCGCCGTGACAGCCGCGCGAGCAGCGCGGCCACGCCGACGCCGGCGAGCACCGCGAGAAAGCACGCCACGAGCATCAAGTACCTGGACGGCACGCGAATCCCGTCGAACCCCGGCACGTACCGGAACAGCCAGTAGTACGGACCGAAGCCGACCGGGCGGCCGAACGACATGATGCGCGGTCCGAGCGCGAGCATCGCTGCGGCCAGCGTCGCGCTGGCGTAAAACCCGAGCGTCGATCCCGCCACGCCGCGCACGAACCGCCGCGCTCGCGGCGAAATGACGAGGAGCAGCGCGCCCAGCGCGACCGCGGCCACGAGGAGCGGCGCGACGTCGTGAAACGGCCTGCCGTTGACGACGATCGGAAGACTGCCGGCGAGCATCAGCACGATCGAGACGACGAGATCCAGCACAAGCGTGACGCCAACGATCGCGCCCGCGATCCTGCGCCACGGCACCGGTGCGCTTGGTGCCCGCGCCTCTGCTCGCGCGCGCCCGATCCCCCACACCACCGCCACGCCCGCGAGTGCGAGGATCGCGAATCCCATGAAACCTTCGCCCTCGCCCTTCGGAAACGCCGCGACGACATCGCCCTCGATGCTCTTGGTCGAGGCCGTGCCGAACGCGTAGATGTCGGCCGAGAACTCCACGCTCTCCTGCACGGACCGTACGCCCTCGCCGTGGCGCCGCACTTTCAGGTACGGCGACACGAACGGCCACGTGATCGCCGCCACCGCGACTGCGGCGATCGTGAGCGACGCCCACACGCGCGCGTTGCGGAGCAGCCGGCGATCCGCCATCTCGTACAGACAGTACGCGCCGGCAAACGGCGCGAAAAACAACAGATAGTAGCCGCACGACAGGTTTTGAATCGTGAGCGCCGTGCTCGCGCCGACGAGCGGCCGCGTCCGGCCGGTCACGAAGTACCGCCGGAAGCCGTAGAGCGCGAGCGGCATCCACTGGCTCGACAGCACCTGCAGATGCGATCCCTCCGAGATGCGATACGGCGCGAACGCAAACGCGAGGCCCGCGACGAACGCCGCCAGCGGCCGTCCGGTCAGCTCGCGCACCAGCAGATACATGCCCCAACCCGCGAGCACGATCGTCGAGAGGAACAGCAGGTTGTAGCAGAGCACCATGTTGCCGGTCGCGGCGAAGATCGGCAGCGCCTGCAGCATCTGCGGCGTGAAGTGCTCCGAATACGCGATCGTCAGACGCTCGGGCGAAAAGATGTTGCCGTTCCAGTAGTCGTGCAGCGCGTTGACGTCGCCGTGCAGCAGCTTGAGGACCTGCCCGCCGGTCCACATCATCACCCAGCAGATGAACGCCGGGTCGCCCAGGTCCCACGCGATGAACCGCTTGAGGTGCAACGACAGCGGCCACGTCATCACGACCGCGAGCACGATGTAGGCGCCGACGACGACCGGCGCGCGATCGAGCCGGAAGGCCCCGCTACTCACGCTCGAGATATTCCTTCACGAGCACCTGGACGATCGCGGCCGACGGCACCGCGAGCAGCGCGCCGGCAAACCCGAGCAGCTCGGTGCCGATGAGCAGCGCGACGATCACCGTCACCGCGCTCACGCCGACCTGCTGCTGCATCACGCGCGGCACGATGAAGTGGTTCTCCAGGAACTGCTGGACGATGAAGTAGATCGCGACGAAGACGCCCGTGTGAATCGAGACCGAGAAGCCCACCAGCACCGCCGGAATCGACGAGACGACCGGCCCAATCACCGGCACCATCTCGCCCACCGCCGAGAGCACCGCGAACACGTAGAAGTACGGCACGCCGAGCGCCATCAGGCCGATCGCCGCCGACGTGCCGATGATCGCCGAGAGCAGCAGCTGCCCGCTCAGCCACGCGCCGACCTTCGCGGTCACGTTGGTCATGATCCGCGAGACCTGCGTCCGCCGGTCGCGCGGAAACAGCTTGATGAAGTTCGCCGCGAGCGCATCGGCTTCGAGCAGCAGATACGCCGGCAGGATCAACACCGTCACGATCATGCCGACGACCCCGAACACGCCCTTGAGCGCGCCGGCCACCTGCGCGACGGCGGCGCCAGGATTCGGCAGCTGCGCGATGACGTCGGCCGACGTCCACCGCTCGCTGAGCACGCCGGCCCGCTGGAGCGCGTCCTGCGCCATGTCGAAGTAGTGCGGCAGCTCCTGCCACAGCGCGCGCACCTGCCGGAGGAACGGCGGCAGGACGATCGCAAAGATCAGCACGACCGCGAGGCCGAGCAGCAGATACAACAGGAGAATCGACACCCAGCGCGGCAGCGTGCGCTTCGTGAGCTGGCGATAGTCCCGCTCGAACCGGCGGATGGCCGGACTGAAGCCCATCGCAAGCAGCCCGCTCACGTAGATCACGAGCAGCACGCTCTTGATCTCGATGAGCGTCCACAGCAGCACGCCGCCGCCAAGCAGAGCGGCGACGGCAAACAGAATAAGATGCCGCTCGCGCGCCTGAGCCATTACGGCCGCTGCGTCTTGCCGGCCAGGTAGTCGGCCGTGAAGGTAGCGAGGTCGTCGTAGATCGCGCTGAGGTCGTCTGGCCGCGCGAGGTAAACCACGCGGAAGAATCCCTGCTCGGCGGGCAACCCGAACCCGGATCCGTAGACGCACAGGATGCCGGTCGCGCGCAGCAGGCCGAGCACAAAGTCCTCGTCGGTGTCGCCGGGATGGAGGCGCACGCTCGGCATCGCGTAGAAGGCCGCGCGCGGCGTGACGCACGACATGCCTGGAATGCCGCTCAGGCGGCTCATCGTGAGATCCGCGCGCAGCTTCAGCTCGCGCACGAACTCGCGCTGATGCGATCGATCGCCGTTGAGCGCCGGCGCGATCGCGAACTGCATCGGGCCCGGACTGCACAGCCGGCCGTCGGCGAGCTTCTTGATTGCCGCCAGCACCTCGTCCAGCCGATCCGATCGACCGACTGCGAGCCAGCCGGCGCGCCAGCCCGGCGCGACAAAGCCCTTCGACAGCGACGAGAACGAGATGATCGGCGCGTTTGGCGCGAGACTCCCGAGGAGCGGCGTCGGTCCGTCGAAGCCGAGATCACTGTAGACCTCGTCGGCGAGAATCGGCACGCCGGTGCGCTCCGCGAGCTCGATGAACGCGCGCCGCGTCGCCTCGGGATACACCGCGCCCGTCGGATTGTTCGGATCGATCAGCACGATCGCCCGCGTCGCCGGCGTCACCAGCCGTCGCACATCGTCCAGGTCCGGCAGCCAGTCGCGCGCGGGATCCGTGCGGTAGTACACCGCGCGGGCGCCGAGCTTGCCGAGCACGGCGGTGTAGAGCGGGTAGGTCGGCGTCGGCACGAGGACTTCGTCGCCGGCGTCGGCGAGCGCGCCCAGCGTCAACTCGATGCCTTCAGA
The DNA here is from genome assembly GCA_035279905.1 of Vicinamibacterales bacterium. Classification (GTDB taxonomy): domain Bacteria; phylum Acidobacteriota; class Vicinamibacteria; order Vicinamibacterales; family SCN-69-37; genus DATEGZ01. Next base: position 58,181 of record DATEGZ010000249.1, on the reverse strand, counting down.
CGTGCCCGACGTGATGACGACGCGATCCGGGGAGACGGGCACGCCGCGGCGCGCGTACTCCGCGGCGACGGCTTCGCGTGCCGGCACCACGCCGACCGAGGCGGTGTAGCCGTTCTGGCCGTCCCGCATTGCGCGCGACACGGCCTCGACCAGATGCGGCGGCGTCTTGAATCCGAAGGGAATCGGATCGCCGATGTTCAGATACCGCACGGTGCGGCCGGCGGCCTCGATCTTCTTCGCTTCGGCGACGATGTTGCGGATGGCGTACGTGAAGCTGCCGACGCGGGCGGCGACGCGGACCGAAGCCCCAACAGGCATGCCGGTATGGTAGCGCAAGGGCCCGATGCGGACGGGTAAGATGTCTGTCTATGATCTTGACCGATCGCGTAGTGCTTTTGACGGGCGCGAAGCGCGTCGGCGCGACGATTGCGACCGCCGTCGCTCAGCGCGGCGCCAACGTCGCGCTCTCCTACAACCGATCGAGCGCGGAAGCCGACGAGACGGCGGCGGCGATTCGCAAGCTGGGCCGCCGCGCGCTGACGGTCAAGGCCGATCTGGGCGATCCGGCCGCGTGCGCGGCGATGGTCGCGGCCGTCGGCAAGGAATTCGGCCGGCTCGACGTGCTCGTCAACATGGCGTCGCTCTACAGCGCCGTCCCGTTCGACGAGCTCGACGTCACGGCGTGGGACAAGCAACTCGGCGTCGATCTGCGCGCGTCGTTTCTCTGCAGCCGCGCGGCGGTGCCGCTGATGCGCGCGCACGGCGGCGGCCGCATCGTGAACTTCTCCGACTGGCTGCCGGCGAGCGGGCGGCCGCGCTACAAGGGTTACCTGACGTACTACGTGGCCAAAGCGGGCGTGAAGGCGCTGACCGAGGCGCTCGCGCTCGAGGTCGCGGGCGATCAGATTCTGGTCAACGCGATTGCGCCTGGGCCGATCCTCGCGCCGCCGGACACGACGGCCGACGAGCACGCGGCGGTGGAGAAATCAACGCCGCTCGGGCGTTGGGGCGGCGCGGAAGAGATCGCAAAGGCCGTGCTCGCGCTGATCGACTCGGATTTCATCACGGGTGAGACGATCCGCGTCGACGGCGGCCGGCACCTACACTGACACGCTCGCCATCGCGGCCTGCATCGACGCGAGCGCGCCGGAGAGCTCCTGGCGGTCGCGCGCGAAGCAGAAGCGCACGTGGCCCTCACCGGTCTTGCCGAAGTCCACGCCCGGAACGCAGCCGATGCGGCAGCGCTTGATGAGGAACTCGGTCATCGCCCACGACAGCGAAGCGGGCGCGTTGGGCAGCGGCGACGTCCACGCCGGATCGATCTTCATGAACGCGTAGAACGCGCCGGCCGGCTTGGCGCCGGTGAAGATGCCGTGGCCGGCGGTCTTGATGCCCTCGTAGAAGAAATCGCGTCTGGCCGCCAGCTCGCGCCGAAATTCCGCGACGACCTCCTGCGATCCCGACAGAGCGCCGACGCCGCCGTACTGGATGAGCGACGAGGTGTTCGACACCGTGTAGAAAAGGATCTTGCGCACGCGCTCGCGGATCTTCTCGTCCTTGACCGCGAGGTAGCCGAGGCGGAGCCCCGTGATCGCGTACGTCTTGCTCATCGTGTAAATCGGAATCGTGCGTGCGTACATCCCGGGCAGCGACGCGATGCTGATCTGCTCGTGGCCGTCGTAGAGCACGTCCTCGTACGCTTCGTCCGAGAGCACCCAGAGATCGCGCTCGATCGCGAGCGCGGCAATTGCCTCGAGGTCGGCGCGCGTGAGCACGCCGCCGGACGGGTTGTTCGGCGAGTTGACGTAGATCGCGCGCGTCTTCGGCGTGATGAGCCGGCGCATCTCGTCGATGTCCGGGCGCCATCCCAGCGATTCATGCAGCGGATACGGGACCGGCACGGCGTGCGCGCACGAGATGTTGCCCGCCGACGGCGGCCACTCCGGATCCGGGACGAGCACCTCGTCGCCCGGATCGAGCAGGCCCTGGCACGCGGCGTAGACGCCGTGGATGCCGCCGGAGGTGACCATGACCTCGTCCGGGCCGCCCACCGGGATGCCGTTGCGCTGGCGCAGCTTCTCGGCGAGCCGCTCGACGAGCGGCGGGATGCCGGTGGTTTGCACGTAGTGCGTGCGGTTGTCCTCGACGCCGCGCACGAGCGCCGCTTTCACCGTGTCGGGCGCGTCGAAGCTGACGTCGCCCTGGTCGAGCCGGAACGGCCGGTCGACCGAATACATCATGTCGCGGATGCGGATAATTCCCGAGAACGGCACATCGTCCAGATAGCGAGCCATGCAGAACAATGATAAATCATTGGTGATCGTTGATGGCGCTGCATCCCAAAACGGCGCGCACGGATCACGAAGTGCTCGATCTCATCGAGCGCCGCTGGAGTCCGCGCGCGTTCGATTCGGCGAAGGACGTCTCGCAGGCGGAGCTCTTCCGCCTGTTCGAGGCGGCGCGCTGGGCGCCGTCCGCGGGCAACGAGCAGCCGTGGCGGTTCGTCGCGGCGTCGCGCCACCGATCGCCGGCAGCCTTTGCCGCGCTGCTGTTGTCGCTGAAAACGAAGAACAGATTGTGGGCGGAAGCGGCGCCGGTGCTCGTGCTCGTCGCCGTCCAGGACCCGCAAGGCGTGGAGCGGCCGCCGGCCTCTCGCGTGGGCGCCTGGTACGACGCCGGACAAGCCGTCGGGTTCCTGACGCTGCAAGCCACCGCGATGGGGCTGTCGATCCGGCAGATGGAAGGGTTTGACGCCGAGCGTGCCCGCGAAGCGTGCGCCGTGCCGCCCGAGTTCTCGCCCGCGGTGGTCATGGCCATTGGCTACGCCGGCGATCCGGAGTCGCTCTCGAGCGAGTCGCACCGCTCGTCCGAGCGCCAGCCGCGCTCACGCCGGCCGGTCGGCGACATCGTCTTCGATGGTGTGTGGGACCGGAAGTTCAGCTAGCCAGCGCGACGATTTTCTCGAGCGTCAGTCTGGCGCGTCCCACGGGCAGATTCGACACGTAGAAGTGCCGCACGCCTTGCTCGCGCAGCCTGCGAATCGTTCGCGCGCAAATCTCTTCGGGTGACGCGCCCTGCGCGAATTCCGCCCGCAGCGCATCGACCGGCACCGGCAGGAACTGCTTGAGCGCCGCGAGCGTCCTGGGATTCGCGCTCCGGTAGTAGAACACGCCGAAGATACCGGGCATCGTCATGCGCTGGCGGTGCGCTTCCTCCAGAAAGCGACCGATGGCCGCTTCGTCGTGGTGGGACACGACCTGCGTCAGGAAGAATTCGCCGTTGAAGTGACCGTCGCCGAGAAACCGCACTTGCGCGGCCGCGTCCGCGTGCGGATTCGCCCAGCCGCCGAGCGTGAGATCCGGCACGTGCTCGCGAATCGCTTCGCGCAGCTGCCACGCGTGCTCGACGCATCGCGGCGGACCGACCGATCGATCGCCGCCAAGGACGACGAGCGAGCGGAAGCCTTCGTGCCAGGCGCGCTCGGCGTACGCGAGACAGAACTCGAGCGGATGCTTCGTCGTGAGGAACGGCACCACGCGATCGCGCGGCACGTCCGTGCCGAGATTGATGACCAGGTGCCGGAGGTTCTGCTCTTCGTGCGCGCCGACGGCGCTGTCCGTGAGGAACACGAACGTCCCGCCGCGCACCAGACCGCGCACCGCGTGGTACGTGTCGATCCACGCGTCCATTCCTGCCGTGGCGTCGAGCTCCGCCCGCGGCGGGCGAAGCTCCACCGACAAGGCCAGCGAGCCGTTCCCCAGCGCGTTTACGAGCGCACCCGGCATCCTATTGAGTATAGATTGGCGGGTGAGTGGCCACCGCGCTCACGACCCTGCTCTCGCTCCCGACCGTCCCGCTCGCGCCGCACGTGACGCCGATCGATCGGCTCACGCGCCTTGAAGCAGCGCTTGGTTCAGGCAGCCCGCAGCTGTTCATGAAGCGCGACGACCTGCTGTCGTTCGGCCTGGGCGGCAACAAAGTGCGAAAGATGCAGGCGGTCGCTGCCGAAGCGATCGCCGCCGGCGCCGACACGCTCATCACGTGCGGAGGCGTGCAGTCCAATCACTGCCGCGTCACCGCTGCCGCGGGCGCCGCGCTGGGACTCGCCGTCGAGCTCGTGGTCAACGGGACGGCTCCGGCCGCGCCGGCGGGCAACGCGCGGCTCGATCGCTTGTTTGGCGCGTCCATTCACTACGTCTCGAATCGCGACCAGCGCGCGCCGAAGATGCAGGAGATCGCGGATCGCCTCGCGCGTGAAGGGCGCCGGCCGTTCATCGTGCCGCTCGGCGCCTCGACGGCCACCGGCGCGCTCGGGTTCGCGCGCGGCATCAAGGAAATCGCGACCGGCGGTCTTCGTCCTGACGCGATCGTGTTTGCCTCGTCATCCGGTGGAACGCAGGCGGGCCTCGTCGCCGGCTGCGCGCTCTTCGGCCTGACACCGCGCATCATCGGCATCAGCGCGGACGAATCGGCGTCTACCCTGGCCGGCGTCGTGCACGAGCTGGTCAACGCGGTGGCCGCGAAGCTTGGCGCTAAACCGGAAACTGTCGGCGCCACCCGCGGCGTCGAGGTCGACGATGGATTCGTCGGCGAGGGGTACGGCGTGCCGACGCCGGCATCCATCGAGGCGACCGAGCTCGTCGCGCGCCGCGAAGGCATCGTGCTCGATCCGGTGTACACGGCGAAGGCGATGGCGGGCCTCCTCGCCCGCGTCCGTCGCGGCGAATTCACCAGTAATCAGGCTGTCTTGTTTTGGCACACCGGCGGAATACCGGGGTATTTCACTTAGACTCTTTCAGCGATTGCCCCAATAGCCCAATGGCCCGATTGCCCAATAGCCCAATTTCATGACCCTCACGTGTCTGGGTGCCGCGCGCACCGTCACTGGATCGAAGCATCTTCTTGACGCCGGCGGGCATCGTCTTCTCGTCGATTCCGGGTTGTTCCAGGGGTTGAAGGAGCTTCGCGAGCGCAACTGGGCGGCGCTGCCGATCGTGCCGGCGTCGATCGAGACGGTCGTCCTCACGCACGCCCACCTCGATCATTGCGGCTATCTGCCGCGCCTCGTGAGTCAGGGCTTCAAGGGCCGGATCTTCTGCACGCCGGCGACCCTGGAGCTCACGAAGATCGTCCTCGCCGACGCGGCCAAGCTGCAGGAAGAGGACGCGGAGCGCGCCAACCGGAAGGGCTACACGAAGCATTCGCCGGCACTGCCGCTCTTCACGACGCAGGAAGCCGCGCGCGCGATGTCGATGCTGCAACCGGTCGGCTACAACCGGCCGATGCCGGTCGTGCCGGGCATCACGGTCGAGTTCATCAACGCCGGGCACCTGCTCGGATCGGCCTACGCGCGCCTCACGATCGAGGCGACGGGACAGGTGCTGGTGTTCAGCGGCGATCTTGGCCGGTTTGGCCGTCCCGTGCTGCCAGATCCCACGCCGATCGACCGCGCGGACCTGTTGCTCGTCGAATCGACCTACGGGGATCGCGCGCACGAAGCCGACGACAAGGGCGCGAGGCTCGCGGACATCATCGGCCGCACGGCCGGGCGCGGCGGCAAGGTGATCATGCCGGCGTTCGCGCTCGGCCGCGTCGAAGAGCTGTTGTACTGGATCCACGATCTCGAGACGCGCCGCATGATTCCCGAGCTGCCGGTCTACGTGGACAGTCCGATGGCGGCCGCGGTGCTCGAGACGTACCGATCGCGCGTGAACGAGCTGGACGGAGAGATCGCCGGCCAGGCGCCGGCCGGATGGCACGCCGCGCATCGAGCGACGTGCGCGTTCTGCACCGCGCGTCTGAAGGTCGTCTCGTCGATTCCCGAATCGCGCGCGGTGCAGGAGTCGTCGCAGCCGGCGCTCGTGATCTCGTCGAGCGGCATGGCCACCGGCGGCCGCGTTCTGCATCATCTCGAGCACGCGCTGCCCGACAAGCGCAACACCGTGCTGTTCTGCGGATTCCAGGCTGTGGGCACGCGCGGCCGGCAGCTCAAGGACGGCGCGAAGTTCACGCGCCTCCACGGCCGCGACATTCCGGTCGCCGCCGAGATCCAGTCGATCGACGCGATGTCCGCGCACGCCGACGCCAATGAGATCATGCGGTGGCTCGGCGGCTTCAAGCAGCCACCGAAGCTGACGTGCCTCGTGCACGGCGAGCCCGGCCCGATGGACGCGCTCAAGGCGCGCATCGAGCGCGAGCTCCACTGGAACGTGAAGACGCCCAATCATCTCGAGAAAGTCGAGTTGCCTCAGTGACACGCACGTATCTCGTCGAACAGGTGGACGACGCGGCCGTCGTCCAGTACTACGCGGACGGTTTCGACGCGCTGCCGCTCGATCAAAAGCTCTTGATCTGGCACCTCTCGCGCGCGGCGATCGCGGGCCGCGACATCTACTACGACCAGCGCTACCGGCACTCGCTCGAGATGCGTGAGGTGATTGAGGAGATCCTCGTGCACGGCGAGGCGGTGGCGCCCGACGTGCTCGCGAAGATTCGCCGCTACGCCAAGCTGTTCTGGATCAACTCCGGCCCGCACAACAACCTGACCGCGCGCAAATTCGTGCTCACGTGCACGCCGGCCGCGCTTCGCGACGCCGCGAAGGCTGCTGCGAACGCCGGCGCCATATTGCCGCTGAAGGCCGGCGAGACGATCGACGCCCTGCTGGCGCGCCTCGAACGCCCGTTCTTCGACGCGTCTGTTGATCCGCTCGTCACCAGCAAGACGCCGGAATCAGGCCGCGACATCCTCACGGCCAGCGCCAACAATCTGTACGAATCGGTGACGATGAGCGACCTCGAGGGGTTCGAGGAACGGTACGGACTGAACTCGCGGCTGGTGAAGCGCAACGGCCGGCTGGAGGAAGAGGTCTACCGCGCCGGCGGACGCTACGGCGCCCAGATTCGCGAGATCGTCCGTCACCTGCGCGCGGCGCTGCCGCACGCGCCGGCGCCGATGCGGCTTGCGCTCGAGGCGCTGATCAGGTTCTACGAGAGCGGCGAGGATGCGGACCGTGTCGCGTACGACGAGGCGTGGGTTGATGACAAAGACTCGCCCGTGGACACGATCAACGGCTTCATCGAGAACTACCTCGACGCGCGCGGCGTGAAAGGCGCGTGGGAAGGCATCGTCTGCTACGTGAACCACGCGAAGAGCGAGGGGCTTCGGCGGCTGGCCGAGGCCGCGCCGTGGTTCGAGGCGCGCATGCCGTGGGATCCGAAGTACCGCCGCACGGACGTCAAGGGCGTCACCGCGCGCGCGATCGACGTCGTCGTCGAAACCGGCGAGGCGGGGCCGGTGACGGCCATCGGGATCAACCTGCCGAACGACCAGCGGATTCGTGAGGTACGCGGCAGCAAGTCGGTGTCGCTCGCGAACATCAACGAGGCGTACGACAAGTCGCAGCCGCCGTCATTCCGGCGCGAGTTCTCGTGGACCGAGGAAGAGGTCGCGCGCGCGGAGAAGTGGGGCGCGCTCGCGGGCGAAGTCGTGACGGCGATTCACGAGGTGCTCGGACACGGGTCCGGCAAGGTCGCGGCGCACCTCGAGGGCCAGCCGCAACTGGCGCTCAAGGAGCAGTACTCGTCGCTCGAGGAGACGCGCGCGGATCTGGTCGCGTTGTATTTCATCCCGGAGCCGAAGTCCGCGGAAGTCGGCTTGCTGCCGGCCGCGCACCAGGCGGAGATCGTCCAGACCGAATACGAAGCGTACGCGCGCAACGCGCTGACGCAGCTCCGGCGCGTGCGCGAAGGCGGCACCATCGAAGAGGACCACATGCGCAACCGCCAGGCGATCGTCCACTGGCTGATCGCGCACACGAAGGCGATCGAGGTGCGCCGCCGTGGCCACAAGACGTTCTACGTGGTGGTCGACGCCGCCGCGTTTCGTGAGGGCGTGGGCCGTCTGCTGGGCGAGATCCAGCGGATCAAGTCCGAAGGGGACTACGACGCGGCAAAAGCGTTTTTCGAGGCCTACGGCGTCCACTTCAACCCGGTGCTGCGCGATGAGATTGTCGCGCGCGTGGACCGGCTCAACCTGCCGTCGTACACAGGGTTCATCCAGCCGCGGTTGGAGCCGGTCATGGGACCAGGCGGAGAGATCGCCGACGTGCGCATCTCGTATCCATTGGATCTTGAACAGCAGATGCTCGAGTACTCGGGGAAGAGGACGATATGAGCAGGTTCCGGGGTTCCGGGGTTCCGCGGTTCCGGGGTTCTGCTGGAGTGACCCTGGCGATCGTCATGTACCTTGCCGGCGTCAGCGCGAGCCCCGACACCAAGTCTGTACCTCGGCCGTCGCTGCCGCCCGCGCTCACGCAAACGCTCGATCCCGTCATCGACGCGCTGTTTTCCCGGTTTGATCTCAAGGCCGCGCAGGATCATGTGCGGTTCGTCACCCAGTACTGGCGGCTGCCGGGGAACACGGGCTACGACGCGACGATCGATCGCGTGCACGCGCGGCTGGCCGCGTCAGGGTTCCACGAGCGGCCGGCGACCGACGGCAATTCCGGCCCGGAGGTGTTCGTCGAGGAGTACCAGAACAGCGGGCGAGGTTGGGAGCACTCGATCGGCACGCTCGCGATCGTCCGCGCCGGCCGGCCGGATGAGGTCGTGTTGTCGAAGGCGAAGGAGCGCCTCGCGCTGTGCATCAACTCGTTTTCGACCGCGCCTGGAGGCGTCACCGCGAAGCTCGTCGACGTCGGCCGCGGCGATCAGGATGCGGACTATGCGAATCGCGATGTGACCGGCGCGGTCGTCGTCGGTGACGCCGACGCAGGTCAGCTGTGGCGCCGCGGCGTGATGGGCCACGGCGCGATTGGCGTGATCTCCGGCGCGATCGGCGAGTACGTGAATCCCAATCCGCCGGGCGCCAAGCCAACGCCGCGCGAGACGTGGAACATCCTGCAGTGGAGCAGCATTCCGTACGACGAGGCGAAGAAAGGCTTCGGCTTCAAGGCGACGCCGCATGCGATGACGACGCTGCGGCGGGCGTTGAAAGCGGGCGCGGTCACTGTACACGTCACGATCGCGAGCACGTTTTCGACGAAGCCCGCCCGCACGCTCGTGGCCGAAATTCCCGGACGTGAGGCCCCCAACGAGCGCGTGGTGCTCGCGGTGCACGTGCAGGAGCCCGGCGCCAACGACAACGCGAGCGGCGTCGCGACGCTCGCCGAAGTCGCGCGCGCGCTGTCGCTCGGCATCCAGCAGGGCAAGATTCCGCCGCCGAGCCGCACGCTGACGATGCTGTGGCTCGACGAGATTGGCGGGAGCCGCCAGTGGCTCACGAGCCATGCCGATGCCGCGAAGAACGTGAAGTACATGTTCTCGATGGACATGACCGGCGAGGACGTGAAGAAAACGGGCGGCAGCTTTCTCATCGAGCGCTGGCCGGACCCGGGCGCGGTGTGGGAGCGGCCGTGGGACCCGCACACCGAGTGGGGCCAGGGCAACGTTCGCGCGGATCGGCTGAAGGGCGACCTGCTCAACGATCTGCATCTCGCCGTGTGTCTCCGCGTCGCGCGCAAGACCGGCTGGGTCGTGAACACGAATCCGTACGAGGGCGGCAGCGATCACACGGTGTTCGGCACCGCGGGCATTCCATCCGTGCTCGACTGGCACTTCACCGATCGTTACTACCACACGAACATGGACACGGCCGACAAGTCGAGCGCGCCGGAAATGCGCAACGTCGGCGTGTCCGCGGTGTCCACGGCGTGGCTGCTCGCGTCGGCGAAAGAGCCGGCGGCGCTCGCCGTGGCGGAACTCGTGGCGAAGGCCGGCCGCGCGCGCGTGTCGTTCGAGGAGCGCGAGGGCGCGCACCTCGCGGCGACGGACGCGAATCCTGGCACCGCGCGGCTGCGCGAAGATCAGATCGTCACCGCCTGGAAGCAGTGGTACGCGGAAGCCGTCGGGTCGGTGTCGCGGCTCGTGGTCGGGCCGACGAGCGCGGCGTTTCGCGCGACGCTCGATCAGCTCGCCGCGCCGTTCACTGGGGTCGTGACGCGTCCGGCACCGCTCGAAGGGTACCGAATCGAGCCGGCCGCGTTCACCTTCGAACGCGCCTCCCAGGGCACGGTCACGCTTCAATCTCTGCAGCTCGCGCTCGACCGGCTGCTCGCGGATCGTTGGTATCCGGCGGCCGCGCAGAAGTCGACGGGTATCCTGACCGACGAAGCGACGATGAAAGGCGCATTCGGGTCGGACGATCCCGCGATCCGGCGTGCCGTCGTGCGCGGGCTCGGCCAGTTCGAGAACCCGCTCGACGTGCCCGTGCTCGAAGGCATGCTCATCGACAAGGACGCGTCGGTGCGGAGTGAGGCCGCGAACGCGATCGCGCAAGCGCTCTCCCGAAGTAAGGGCGCTGACGTTGTACCCGCGTCACAAATACTGATGAGCCGGGTCGGAAGCGACTTCGCGTCGGCCGCCGCGATCCGCGACGCGTTGGCGCGCCTGCACTACAACAGTCAGACCGCCGAGGCGGAAGTGCTGAAGTTCCTCATTCAGTCTCCAGAGGACACAGTTGTTCTCCTGAGAAACGATCGGACGCTCAAGCTCACCGAGGAACAACGTAAGACTCTGCATCGGCAGGCGTGGCCGGATGATCCGCGCGTCGCGCCGAGCCCCGCGGCGATTGAAGCGCTCGGCATCATCGGCGACACGGACGCGGCATTGATCAACTGGGCCGTGCTTTGGCACTGTGCCGGACCGCCGACGTGCGGCTGGGAGGCGCGGTACGAAGCCGTTCAGCGCATGGACGCGGCCAACACGTTGTTTGACGCCAGTCTGAACATCGCCAGGCGCGATGCGGCCTACCAGGTGCGGATGGCCGCGCTCAGGAAATACGCGGCGGCTACTCCGCGCACGAAAAACTGCACACAGATCGTGGAGGCGATCGGCGACCCGGACGAGATGACGGTCGTCAAGCTGGACGCCCTGTCGCGGCTCTCAGCAAGTTGCGAACAACCTCAGAACGTCGCGGCCATCGTCGGCGACCTGGCCTCAGGCCTTTCGAATGAGCTTCCGGTTGGACAGTGGCACCTCGGCATGCCGGCATTCGAGGCGCTGTCGAAGGTTGATCCCGACAAGGCGCGACAGATCATGACGGACGCAGCGGTCGTGTCCGACGTCTGGCAAGTTCGCGCCGCGGCGGCGCGCGTGGCGACGACGCTCAAGGATGAGGCGACGCTGATTCGTCTCGCCGACGACCGTCACCCGAACGTGCAGACGCAGGCGCTGGCGGGTCTCGTGGCGTTGAAGAGCGCGCGCACTCGCGAGTTCGCGCTCAAAGCGCTCGACGCCAAGGACTACCAGCTGATACGAGAGGCCGGGCTTGCGCTCCAGGGCACCAAGGAGATCGACGCGACCACCCTGCCGATCTTTCAGACGCTCGATCGCCTGACGAAAGAAGGGAAGGACACCTCGCGCGATCCGCGGTCGGTCCTCATGGCGCGGCTCAAGGAGTTCGCGCCGCTCGACAGCACTGGCACATCGCCAATCCTCCAGTGGCGCGACGACCTGAAGAAGCTTCTCTCGGACTTCGATCCCACCATTGCGTCCGCGGCCGCCGATATTCTCGGCATCATCAACGGCACGCGCCCGGACCCCACGCCGACGCACCGGCCGCCGCAGCAGCCGACCGAGGCGGAGCTGCGCGCCCTGCCGACGCGCGCGATGATGTATTTCGAGGGCGGCAGCCAGATCTGCGTGACACTGCGCAAAGACGACGCGCCGCTGACGGTCGCCCGCTTCGTGAAGCTGGCGAACGCGAACTACTACAGCAACCTCACCTTCCACCGGCTGGTGCCGCTGTTCGTGGCGCAGGGCCTCAGTCCAGGCGCCAACGAGTACATGGGCGACGCGCGGTACCTGCGCGACGAACTTGGGCTACCGCACCACAACCGTGGGGCGGTCGGCATCTCGACGCGCGGACGCGACACCGGCGACGCGCAGATCTTCTTCGACCTCATCGCGCAGCCGCGCCTCGATCACGAGTACACGGTGTTCGCGAACGTCTATTCGCCGCCGACCGGCGAGTGCAGCGGCAGTCTTGACACGATGGACAGGATCCTCGACGCCGCCAAGGTCGTCACCGTGACGCTCCAACGGTAGTCGCGCGCTCGCGGATAGAATCGTGTCGATGCGTGTTCGCGTCGCGGCCGTTCTCGTCCTGTGCCTCACCCTCGTCCGGCTGGCGCCCGCGCAGAGCGCGTGGCTCAGCGCGCCCGAGACCATCGCGCCAGGCATCGAGTACTTCACGTCCACCGATCGCTCGATCGTCGAGAACAACGGCCCGATCGCGATGTACTTTCTGAAGCTCGATGCGCGTCGCGTGCGGCTCACCGACACGATGGCGAAGGGCGGCGTGCTCGGCATGGACACCGTGGACGTGATCGCCAACAAGCACAACGCGATCGCCGCCATCAACGGCAGCTTCTTCAACCGCACGAACGGCGAGCCCGCCGGCACGCTCAAGATCAACGGCGAGCTCATCAGCGACTACCCGCTGATTCGCGGCACGATGCTCATCGTCTCGCCGCCGACCGGCAAGACGACGCTCGAGTTCGAGCAGTTGAACGTCAGCATGGCGCTGTCGTTTTCTGTGGGCGCGCGGACGTACCGCCTGCCGATCGACGGCGTCGACACCACGCGTGAGCGCGGCAAACTCATGCTCTTCACGCCCATGTACGGCGTGACGACGGATACGGCGCCGACCGGCACCGAGTGGGTGCTCGACGGCCAGCCGCTGCACGTCGTGAGCGTGGCGCGCCAGCGCGGCCACTCGGCCATCCCGCGCCGCGGCGCCGTGCTGTCGTTTGGCGGCGTCGATCTGCCGCCCGCGATGGCGGCGCTCACCGCGGACATCACGGTGAAGCTCGAGACCGTGTGGACGACGCTCAACGGCATGACGAAAGCGCACCTCGACGAGGCGTCGTCGGTCCTGAACGGCGCCGGCCTCATCCGGCTGCGCGGCAAGACGATGACGAACTGGGAGAGCGGCGAGGGCCTCAACCCGGACACGTTCATCAACATGCGACACCCGCGCACGCTCATCGGCGTCGAGAACGACGGCACGATCTGGATGGGGGCGATCGACGGCCGGCAGCCCGACCACAGCATCGGCATGACGCTGCCCGATCTCGCGCGCCTCGCCGAGCGGCTCAAGCTCCGCGACGCGCTGAACCTCGACGGCGGCGGGTCCACGACGATGGTCGTGAAGGGAAAGATCGTGAACAAGCCGTCAGACCCGACGGGTCCGCGGCCGGTGAGCGATGCCGTGCTCGTGACGCTGCGGTAGCTACTCCGAGCGCAGGGTGACGGCGGGATCGACGCGCGCGGCTTGACGCGCCGGCGACCAGCTCGCGGCGAGCGCCGTGACGGCAACCGTGAGAGCCACCAGCGCGTACGTGGCCGGATCGGTCGGGCTGACGCCGAACAATTGTGAGTGCAGCACGCGCGACGCGGCGGTCGCCACCACCAGACCGAGCACGATTCCCAGGGCAACGAGCCGCGCGCTCGAGCCCGCGACCAGACCAGCAATCGCCCGGCGATCCGCGCCGAGCGCCATTCGAATGCCGATTTCGCGGCGCCGGCTCGCGACGAGCACGGCCAGCACGCCGTAGAGACCGGCCATCGCGAGCACGAACGCGATCGTTCCAAAGCCGCTGATGACGCTGGTAGCGAGCCGCGTGTCGTCGAACCGCCGGGCGTAGATCGCGTCCATCCAGTCGATCCTCAGTCTGAACCGCGAATCGATCGACCGCACGTCGGCGACGAGATCCGTCGCACGCACTTTCGGATCGAGACGCACCGCGAGATCGATGAAACCGTACAGCGGCTGGTTCTGAATCGAGACGGGCCCCGCCGACGGCGCAGGCGGCGGTGGTGGCTGGCGAGGCACGTACACCTGGAATTGGCGCTCGCTCGGACCGGACGGATCGTCGGCGTCGTTGCGCACGTGTCCTGCGATGCCGATGACAGTGAGCGCAGGCTGTCGAGCCGAGATGCGGAAGACGTGCCCAATCAGATCCTGGTTCGGCCAGAACGCGCGTGCGAACGTCTCGTCGACGATCGCGACGGTCGGCGGCGCACCTTCCTCAAACGCGTCGCCATGCCGAATGGGAATGCGCAAAGTGGAGAAGAACCGGCGATCGACACGGTTCAGGCCAATCGCGACGCGATCGGTCGGCAGGGGATGACCGTCGATCTCGAGCGACGCGAGATAGTTCTCGCCAAGACCCGGCGGCAGCGTGTCGGGATGCGACACGGCCTCGACGCCGGGATGTGACAGGAGTCGCGCGATCACCTGGCTAGCCAGGAACTCGCGGGCCTGACCCGTGGGATACGTCTGCATCGGCAGCGTCAGAGAGATGACCGCGAGGCCGCGGCTGTCGAAGCCCTTGCCCAGGTTCACGAGCGCGCCGTACGTTCGCAGATACAGCAGACCGCCGCAAAGCAGCAGGACGGCGAGCGCGACCTCGACGATCGTCAGCGCCTGCCGGAGGCGCACACCGGCACGTGAGGCGACGGATGTGCGGCCTTCGGACTTGAGCAGATCGACGATCTGGGAGCGCGACGCAAGCCAGGCGAGCGGCACCGACACCAGCAGCCACGTCACGACGGCTGCAATCGTCATGACGCCCAGCGCGCGGCCGTCGAGGTCGACGGCATTGACGCTTTCGAAAACGCGCTCTGGAATGACGGCGGCGAGCACACTCGTGCCGTAGCTCGCGAGTGCCGTCGCGGCAACGACCGCCGGCACGAGGATCCACAAACCTTCCATCAGACCGCTACGCACCAGCCGGCCGCGCGTCGCGCCGAGGGCGAGGTGCACGGACAGCGCCCGGACGCGGCTCATCGCCGTCGCGAGCTCCAGGCTGGCCACGTTGGCGCACGCGGTGAGTAACAAACAGATGGCTGCGCCGACGATCACCAGGAGCAGCCGGCGCGCGTCAGGACTGACCTGCGACAATCGCAGCACTCCCGCGGTCGCCGTCGTCGGGCGTGTGCTGCCCGCTGCCGCAGCGACCGCTGAGGCACGGCTCGCGATCGCCTGCGTGACCGACTCGGCCGAATGGCCCGGCGCGAGGCGGCCGACGACCGCCACCGAGCGCGCGGGCGCGCGCACGTCGAGCAGGCGCCAGATTTCACACCCGCGCGACGGAAACAGAAACTCCCGCGGCATGACGCCGACGACGAGGAGCGGTGCGCTTGTCGTTTCGAGCGTGCGCCCCACGGCGCTCGCGGGCGATCCGAACCGGCGGCGAGCCAGATCCTCCGAAATCACGACGACCTCGCCGCTCGATTCCGCGGCGTCGACGTCGGTGATCGCGCGCCCCCAGGCGGGCGAGACTCCCAGTGCATCGATCAACCCGGGCGTGACGTCAGCGACATCGACGATCTCCGGCTGACCCTGCGCTTGCAGGAACACCGGCCGCGTCGCGTATCCGTGCAGCGCGGCAAACAAGTCCGTCTGCCGGCGCCATTCGACGAGCTCGCGCGATGAGACCCTCTTGTCGAGCTCGATCAGGCGGGCCGCGGCCGGGTACGGCACGCGCCGGAACACGTAGGCGTCGGCGGCCGAGAAGACGATCGTGTTGGCGGCGAGCGCGACGGCCAGCAGTGCGACCTCGAGCCCGGCGCGCCATCCTCGCGACCGGACGCCGTGCCAGGCGCCTCGAAGCTCGGTGAGGGACATGCAGCCTCCGCGCGCCCTTATACCGCAGCTGGGCGGGTCGCGGCCACGGGATTCCGGTATCCCAACCGTTCCCCCGTCTGGCTCGTCAGATGTGCCGACGGCAAATGCATAGAATATCTACGCATTTACCGGAGGCCCCATGCCCGCGCCCGATCCCCGCTCGTTTCTGCCGCTGACGCCGCTGGCGTTCGAAGTGCTGCTCGCCCTCGCGGACGGCCCGCGGCACGGCTACGGCATCATCCTCGAGGTCGGTGAGCGCACGGACGGCCTGATTCGGCTGCGAACCGGCACGCTGTACGTGCTGCTCCAGCGGCTGGTCGATCAGGAGTTGATCGACGAGTCCGCCAAGCGGCCGGGACCGGACGACGACAGCCGGCGGAAGTACTACAGCGTGACGCCGCTCGGCCGCGCGGTGCTCGAGGCCGAGGCCCGGCGCCTGCAGGCCGTGGTCGGCGAAGCACGGCGGAAGCGCGTGCTCGGCAAGGCGGGGAAGGCGTGACCAGCCTCCTCGAGCTCGTCTACCGCAGCGTCGTCCGATGCGCGCCCGCGGGATTCCGGCTCGCGTGGGGCGACGAGACGATCGTCACGTTCCGCGCCGCCTGTCTCGCGGCCGGCCGGCGCGGTGCAGCGAGCGTCCTCTGGACCGCCATCGTCGAGATCGCGACCATGGCCGGGATCGTCCTGAGCCTGCAGCTCCACATGAACGTCGCACCCATCTCGCCGCAGCCGCCGCGTTCGAACGAGCCTCGCCCCGTGACGTCGTGGCTGGTGCGGATTGGACGCGATCTTCGTACGGCGATTCGCAGTCTCGCCGCAAATCGCCTCAACACCGGCATTGCGCTCGCCACGCTGGCGCTCGGCATTGCCGTCAACGCGTCGATCTTCAGCATTCTCGATTCAGTCCTCTGGCGTCCCGTGCCGTTCCATGACGCGGATCGGCTGGCTTCGCTCGCCAACTACAACACGGCGCGGAAGTTCACGTATCAAGGCATGTCGCGGATGCTGTCCGCCGCGTGGCGTCAACAGACCGACCTGTTCGATCGCGTCGAGGTCTACGAACGCGGCTCGTTTGTCTTTCGCGACGCGAACGGCGCGTCGATGGTGTCGGGCGCGATCGTCTCGCCAGGCTTGTTCTCGATGATCGACGTGCCCGCGCGCGCCGGCCGCTGGTTCCGCGACGGCGAAGGCCGCGGCGGATCATCCGGGTTCGCGATCGTGAGCGACACGTTCTGGCGATCGATGCTCAACGGCGACGCCGGTGCCGTCGGGCGAGGCATCACGCTCGACGACGCGGACTACGAGATCGTCGGCATCATGCCGGCGACGTTCCGGTTTCCTGACGAACGCACGCAAGTCTGGCTGCCGTACGACATCCAAGCGCCGCCGCCGGACGGCAGCGGCCCGGCGCGTCAGTCGCCGAGTCCGGCGTTCGTGCCGGTCGTGCGCGCGCGCGTGGGATCAGTGCCGGCGCAGGTCCGCGAGCAGATCGTTGCCCGCGGCGGCGGCCTGAGCGAGTCCACCGGCGGACCGACGGGTGTGTCGGCGGTGCCGATGTCCCTGGAGCTGTCGGTGGACGATCGCACGGAGCGATCGCTCGTCGTGCTGGGCGCCGCCGTCGCTTTCCTGCTGCTCATCGTCTGCGCCAACCTCGCGAGCCTGGCGCTGTCGCGGTCGCTCGCCCGCGCGCGCGATCTTGCGGTCCGGGCCGCGCTCGGCGCGTCGCGCGCGGATCTCGTCCGCCAGACGTTCGTCGAGAGCCTGCTGCTCGGCGTGAGCGGGAGCGTCGCCGGCGTGGCGCTGGCGGGTCTGCTGCTCAACGTCGCGCGGAGAGTGCTGCCGGACGCTGTGACGCTCAGCACGCTCAACCCCATCGATCTGGATTGGCGCACGGTCGCATTCGCCGCAGGGCTTGGTCTCGCCACGGCCGTGCTGTTCGGGTTGGCGCCCGCGTACTTTGCGTCGCGCACGGCGATCGTGGACGTGCTGCGCCGCGGCGGCCGCGCGATTGCCGGCGCGAGCGCGTCGGAGCGCCTGCGATCGACGCTTGTCGTCGCCGAAGTCGCCGTGTCGATGGTCCTGCTCGTCGGCGCGGCTTTGATGACGCACAGCCTGATCAAGCTGATGCGCGCCGATCGCGGTCTCGATGCCACCGGCGTGGTGGCGCTTCGCCTGGGCCTGCCGTCGGCCACCTACCGCGATCCGTCCGCGCGCAATCAGTTCATGCAGCTCGTCTCCGAGCGCTTGCGGCACATTCCCGGCGTGCGGGCGGTGAGCACCGGCGGCGTACCGCCCGAAACCAACAAGGTCGTGTTCGGACAGGTGCACGTCGACGGCCAGCCGGCAGAAACCGGCAATCCGGCGATCGTGCCGGTTTACGAGATCACGCCGGACTTCTTTGCCACGCTTCGGATCCCGATCGAGCGCGGGCACACGTTCACTGATCACGATCCGGAGCACCCCGCAATCGTGAGCGAGAGCTTCGCGCATCAGCACTGGCCAAACGGCGACGCGATTGGCGGTCGATTCGAGATCGGCGGCACCGGCATGCTGACGGTCGTCGGCATCGCCGGCGACGTGAAGCGCGCGCGGCCGGGTGAGACCGAGAAGCCGTCGCAGATGTACTACCCCGTCGGCCAGACGAACGGACTGGCCGTGCCCACAGGCATCGTCTCGATGATTGCGGAGTACCGGACGCTCGTGATCAAAGCGGACGATCCCGCGCGCGTCGTGCCGGCGCTCCCCGCGGCGGTGCACGAAGTCGATCCGCTCGTCGTGATCTGGAAAACCGATCTGGTCGAGCATCTCTTCGCCGATGCGATCGCGAGACCGCGCGTCGTGTTCGTGCTGATGACGACGTTTGCGATGTTCGGCCTCGTGCTGGCGGCCGCCGGCATCTACGGCGTGCTCTCGTACCTGGTCGCGGCCAGGCAGCAGGAAATCGGCATTCGCCTCGCGCTCGGCGCGCGGCCCGAGCGTGTGGGCATCGCGATCGTGCGCAACGGTCTGACGCTCACGGTGATCGGCCTCGTCGTCGGTCTGGCCGCGGCGTTGATGCTGGTGAGGACGATGCGGACGCTGCTCTACGAGGTGGAGCCGTCCGATCCGCTGTCGATCGCCGCCGTCGCGGCGGTGTTGCTCGCGACGGCGCTCGTCGCGTGCTGGCGCCCGATGCGTCAGGCGATGCGCGTCGATCCCTTGAGCCTTCTCCGGGAAGGGTGACGCGTGCATCCGATCCAGCCCTGGTTCGACGCAGGCTTTCGCCGCCTCGCTCATCTGGCGCCGGCGTCCGCGCAGATGCTGCGGGACGACGACGCGCTGGAGACGTACCGGAGCGCGTGCGCCGCGGCGTACCAGCGAGCGGGAATCGTGGCGCTCCTGTGGGAAGGATTCGCGGGCTGGGCGAACGTGGTCACGTCTGCAATACGCGAACGTCTGCGCCGCGGGTCGGGCAGCAACCGGACGCCTCGACGAGGAGGAAAGATGGTCGATGATTTTCGACACGCTTGGCGCCGGGTGACCTCGCGCTCCGCGGTCTCCGCGCTCGCGATCGGCATGCTCGCGCTCGCCGTCGGCCTCACAACGGCGATGTTCACGCTGCTCGACGCGCTGCTCCTGCGGCCCGCGCCGTTCAAGGATCCCCGGGCGCTCGTGAAGCTGGCGATGGGCAACGATCGCGGCAGCCGAGGTACCGTCGCGCCGGCCGTGCTGAAAGCGTGGCAAGGCGCCGGTATCTTCGACTCCGTCCAGGCGGTGACAAGTCGCGAGTCGTTGCTCGAAGGCGGCGGCGGAGTGCTGGCACGCGGGAGCGCGTCGGTCACGCCGGGGCTGTTCGACATGCTCGGCGTGCGCCCGATTCGTGGCCGCGTGTTCACCGCGGACGAGGGACACGCGGGCGCTGACGACCTCGTGATGATCTCCGAGGAAGTGTGGCAGGGCGCGTTCGGTCGCGACCCGGAGATCCTCGGCAAGCGCGTGACCCTGGATGGCCGATCGATGCAGGTCGTCGGGATCATGCCGGCGGGCTTCAGGTTTCCCGCGTGGGACACGGTGATCTGGACGCCCATCGACTATCAGGCGCCGGGGCCAGCCCACACCGACGATCCGCCCGCGCCGTTCGCCCGTTTGTCGAAGACGATGCCCGTGGCGGACTCGCTGCGCGTGGCGACGGAATTGGCCCTTCCGCTCGACCCCGCAATGAAGGGCCGGTGGGTGATCTCCTCTGCGCTGGCGGGCATCCGACTCGACGCGTACTACAAGCGTGCGCTCCCGATCCTCGCCGGCGGCGTCATGCTCGTGTTCCTGGTGCTGTGCGCGAACGTCAGCAGCCTGCTGCTCGCGCAGTACTCGACGCGGCGGCGTGAGTTCGGCGTGTGCAGCGCGCTCGGCGCGTCACGGGGCCGGCTCCTGCGCCAGGCGTTGTTCGAAAATATTCTGCTCGGTGTGGCCGGCGCGGCGGCCGGCGTCGCGCTCGCGTGGGCGCTGGTCGCAGTCTCGCGCGGCGTCTTGCCGCACGCGTTTCTGTTGCGGACGCTGAACCCGATGGCGGTCGATCTGCGCGCGCTCATCGCGGCGTCGATCGCGGGTATCACCGCGACGCTCGCGGCCGGCGTGCTGCCGGCGTGGATCGGCACGAAACCGGACTCGGCGGAATCGCTGCGCCTCGTCGAACGGACGGAGACGCCGTCGAAAGCCGCGAGGACCACGACGCGCGCGCTGCTCATCTGCGAAATCGCCCTCGCCTGCACGCTGCTCGTCGGGGCGACGCTGCTCGCGCGATCGTTCGTCAACCTCGTGCGCGCCGACCGCGGCTTGAACACACACGATGTCATGACGGCCTGGATCGATCTGCCGGCCGGGAGTCATCCCGATCGCGCGTCGCGCCTCACGGCGACGTCGGCGCTCGTCGAAGCCGTCAAAGCGATCCCGGGTGTGTCCCAGGTCGTGCTGTCGTTCGGATTGCCGCCCGGCGGCGGCGCGATTCACTTCGGCGACGACTGGCTGTCGGACATTCCCGGCAAGCCGCCGCTCAACCTGGTCGTCGAGAGTTACTACGTCGGTTCCGACTTCTTCTCGCTCTACGGCATTCCGCTGCTGCGCGGCCGTACGTTCCAGCGTGGCGACGCTGACACCGAGGTGATCGTCGCCGAGCGATTCGCGGCGCTGATGTGGCCGGGCGTCGATCCAATTGGCCACACGTTCAAGACCGGCAAGGACGTCCATCACGTCATCGGGCTCGTGAGGGAAATCAACCATCCCTCGGTCGAACCGCGCGAGGACCGGCCGGAGTACTACGAGACGTTTTCGGCGGGCGGCTCGTACCCGATGATGAGCATTCGGTGCAGCGGCGCGTGCCCGGATGGCGCGATGCTCCGGCAGAAGATCGTCAGCGCGGCGCCCGGGTCCAGGATCGTTTCGCTCGGCCCGCTCGACGACGTGTACGACGAGCAGCTGGCGCCGCCACGCGCGGCCGCGACGCTGACGTCGGCCTTCGCGGCGGTTGCGCTCCTGGCCGTGGCCGGCGGACTCTTCAGCGTGCTGAGCTTCGCCGTCGGCCAGCGGCGTCGAGAGTTCGGCATCCGCGTGGCGCTTGGCGCCGGGCCGGGCAGCATCCGGAACCTCGTGATGGGCGAGGGCGTCACGGTCGCGATCGCGGGCTTCGCGATTGGCGCGTTGGCCGCGTGGGCGCTCGGCCGAGCGCTGACGTCCTTCGAGTACGGCATCCGCTCGAGCGATCCGTTGAGTTGGGCGCTGGTGACGGGGCTCGTGCTGTTGACGGTGCTCGCCGCGGCGTGGCGCCCGACGCGCCAGGCGATGCGCGTCAATCCGGCGAGCCTCTTGCGCGAGTAAATCACGCCGGGAGTAGTTTTACGATTTTCGTAAAACTACTCCCGGTATCATTTTCCGAGCTGGGCGTAGATCGCGCGGCTGATGTCGGCGATCAACCGTCCACTGGCCGCTTGATCCTCGACGCCGCGCGTCAGCACGACGAGCACGTACGGCCGCTTCGCGTACACGACGCCTGCATCATGATGGATGCGCGTGATCTCGCCCGTCTTGTGCGCGACTTCGGTCCCCGCCGGCACGCCTGACGGAATCCCCTCGTTGTGCTTCTGGCGTTTGAGGATGGCGATCATCTCGGCGCTCGCCTCGCGGCTCACGGCCTGGCCGCGCGCGAGCTTTTCGAAGAGCGTCGCGAGCCCGGCCGCGTCTGTCGTGTTGTTCAGGCCCTTGTCGAACGCTTTCTGATCCTCGACGCCGCGCAGCACCTGCATCCCGCTCGCGCCGAGCTTGTCCGTCGTCGCCTGGATGTTCTTCGCGCCCAGCCGCTCGACGAGCACGTTCGCCGCCAGATTCCCCGACGCCGTGATCATCGTCTCGCACAACGCGCGAAGGCTCAGCGTCTTGCCGATCGCCTTGTACGTCTCGCCGTCCGAATCCTCGCTGGCCGACAGCTCGTACGGGCTGCCGTCGACGATGCTGTGGAAGCTGTTGGTGACGAGGACCTCATCGTCGAGCGTCAAGCGCTTCGCCTGAGCCTGCGCGAAGAGCTCGATCATCACCGGCACTTTCATCGTGGACGCCGCGTGGTACCGCACGGTGGGCCCGATGAGCAGCTCTTCACCCGGCCGCGCGTCCAGCGGCCGCCAGACGACGGAGACCTCGGCGTTGGCGGCCTCGGCAAGCCGGGCGATCTCGCTGCGCGCTGCATCCAGCGCAGCGCGAGGCACGGGCTGCTGCTCGGCCGTGGAGCCGATCGCTAACAGAAACGTCAGCAGGGCGGTGACTCTGATCATAAGGTTTCTGAACCCGCGGAACCTCGTCGAACCCGCCGACCTCGTCGAACCCTTACAATACCGGCGAATGTCCCTGGCTGCGCACCTCTCCCGATTCACGTCGTCCGACTGGACCCACGCCGTCGACACTCTGGCCGCCGCGATTCATCCCATCGACCGGGACGCGACGAGGATCTGGTTCGCGTTCTTCCCGCTCGATCTGCACCTGGCGCTCGAGGCGGCGCTGGCGGAGGGCGGCGACGAGGCCGAGCGGGAGCTTGCGCAGAAGCTCGGGTTGATGGGGCAGTGGCGGCTGGCGGATCAGATCGACCGATCGCATCGCTTTCTCTTCGCCCACCGGTACTGGCCGCAGGTGAAGTCGGCGGTGAGCGCGATGACGGAGTGGCCGGAGGCGCTGCCGGCGATCATCACGGCGGCCGCGACGGCGGCCACGCGCACGGCGCGTGTCGATCGCGATCTCGTCCTCGGGATGAGCGCGGTGGGACTGATGACGCTGCGGCAGGTCGGGCCGGAGGCGTTCGCGGCCGCGCCGGGCGTGATTCATCTCACCGATCGCGTGCGCGCGCGGAGCCCGCATCAGGTGATGAGCCTGCGCGCGCGCGACGACCGGCAGGGCCTGCTGGGCGCGCTGCGCGGCATCGGCAAGCGGTGGACGGTGACGTTCGACGAGAACGATCCGGCGGCGACGTTCCCGCTCATTCACAATCAGGAGATCGCGTCTGCAGCGCAAGCGGACAAGCGCGACTATCGATCGCGCGACCCGCGCTGCACGCCGGACGAAGGGCCGATTCCCGTCGAGTGCCGCGCGGCGTCATGCGGCACCTGCTGGGTGGGCGTGCTCGGCGGCGCGGAAAAGCTGTCGCCCGTCAGCGAGCGCGACGAGGGCCGCCGGATGAAAGTGTTCGGCTACAGCGGCACGGACGGCGCCCAGCCGCTGATTCGTCTGTCGTGTCAGGCCCGCGCGCGCGGCGCGGTGTCGATCGTGATCCCGCCGTGGAACGGCATGTTCGGGAAAGCTCTCGGTCGGCGTTAAGATCTGAACGAAGCTCCAGAGGTGGTTCGATGGTGCGGGCATCAACGCTGGCCCTGGGCCTGCTCTCAATCGCCGCACTCGGTTCGGCTCCTCCGATCCTCGCTGATCAGGATCGTCAGACTTTCTCTGCGAAGACCACGCTCCTGACCGTTGACGTGACTGCGCTCGACAGAAACGGCAAGCCTGTTCCTGGACTGCGAGCGGAGGATTTTGAAGTCAAGGTCAACGGCAAGGCGCAGCCGGTGCAGACGGTGGCGTTTCTGGAAGCGTCCGGCGCCGTCAGCCCGAGCGTTGCGGAATCGATCACCGGTGTGTCGGGCCGCAGAAGCGTGGCGAATCTGACGCCGGGCGCCGAAGCGCGGACGTTCATGATCTTCGTCGACGACATTGCGTTCGAAGTGTTCGACGGACGGGCGCTGTTTCTCTCTGCCATGGATTTCGTGGCTCGCTTGCCCGCAGCCGACTATGTGGGTTACGCCGCGTCGAGCGGCGTCGGTTTGATCAACCCCACCCGCGACCGTGCGCAGGTGCTTGCCGCCCTCAAGTCAGCGGTCGGCCGGTATGTGAATCCGGCTCGCGCGCACAGCGATCCGCCAATCATGGGCATTGGGGAGGCGCTGCAGATCGTTGACAACGGCAACACAGCGCTGACCACCGAGATCATGCTCCGCGAGTGTTTCGATCCGAAGACCGCCTCCACGATGACGGGTCAAAGCATCGAGACGCTTCAGCGCGTCAGCCCCTGTGCGGCGGTCGTGCCGTTCCGCGCGACGCACATCGCGCAGGAGGTGAAAGCCCTGAGAGCGCGACAGATTCAGGCGGTCGAGTCGACCATCGATGCGCTGCGGACGTTGCAGGGCATCAAGCAATTCGTGCTGCTGACAAACGGTCTGGCGGTGGGACGAGACATTCTCGATCTGGTGCCCGTCGCGCGCGCCGCCGCGCGCGCCGGCGTCGAAGTCAGCACGATGGTGCAGGAAGGTGACATCGACCTGTCTGACGTCGGCAGCAGCCCGGACATTCCTGGCGGCTCTGCCCCGGTGAGTCCGGGTCAGGCCCAGAAGCGCCGCGAGGACAATCAGATTCTGCTCGGCGGCGCGCAGACGATGACCGACATGGCCGGCGGACAGTTCTATCGGGTCATCGGTCAACCGCGGCGGTTCTTCGACTTCGTGCAGGCGTCAGCCGGAGCGGTGTATCGCCTTGGCGTCGCGCTTCCTCCCGAGATTCCGCCGGGGCGTGAGATCGAGATCACCGCGAGCGTGAAACGCCAGGGCGTGTCGGCGCTCACGAGCCATCACGCCGCCGCTCCAGCGATAGAAACGGCGTTGCCGGCTGACGAGCAAATGAAGAACGCCGTGCGCAACGGTGAATCGTTGTACGGCGTGCCGATCGCGTTTGGCGCCATCGTTCGTCGAAGCGGCGCGCCAGGTCAGCTCGAGGTTGGCGCGGTCGCCAAGATTCCTGCGACCGTTGACGGTCCGCTCAACGCGGTGTTTGGAGTGCTCGACGAAAGCGGCGCGCTCAAGACAGGCAACCGGAGCGTGTCATCGACCGCGGGTGACTACCTCATTACCCTGGCCATCCCGGTGACGCCAGGCACGTACAGCTTACGGCTGGCCGCGGCTGACGCGAAGGGTCACGTCGGAGCCGTGACGATGCCTCTCAACGCGACGCTCACCACGGTCGGTCCAGTCGAAGCCAGCGATCTGTTGACTTGGGTTCCCGACGCGGGCGGACGAATGCGTCTCGTCGTCTTTGAGGATCTTCCGCCAGGAACCGACGCGTTGACGGCGATGGTCGAGCTCTATCCGCGTGGTGCGGCTCCGCCCGACCTCAGCGTGCGGTTCGAAATCCTCAATGCGGCAGGAAAGATGATCGCCGACAGCCCGGCGACGATGACTGCCGGAGCTGGCCTCACTCGCGCCGACGCGAAGTTTGACGTCACGTCGCTCGCGCCCGGCCTCTACGGTCTTCGCGGCGCGGTGAGCATCTCCGCCACAATCGCTGGCACGGTGAGCACGACATTTAGAAAACAGTAGACGGCGATCAATCGCCAATGATGCGATCGCGCGATCCTGCAATCGGTCTTACCCGCCGCCCTTGAGCGCGCGGAGCTCCGCGTCGATCCGCTCGCGGATGGCTTTCACCTCCGCCTCGGTCCTGGCTTTGCGGATGTCGCGGACGGCGTTGCGAATCAACGCCTGCGCCGCGATGTTCGTCAGCGCGAACTGAAGCAGTTCTGGCGCGGTGATGCCGGCCGAGCTGTAGAGCTGCTGCGGCCGCATCATGTTGAGAAATTCCTGCCCGGTCATCGTCGAGTGCTTCACGGGGCCGTTCTTCAGATCGTACGACCCGATGAAGGACCAGAACTGCGGCTGCTTGCCGTAGACCTCGAGGTAGAAGCGCATCTGGTCGCCGGCGAGGTTGAGGGCCGGCGGGTGGGCGAGCGCCGCTTTGATGGTGTCGAGGTTGGTGGTGGGCTGAGCGGGCGCCGGCGCCTGGCTTTGCGCGAGCGCCGCCGGCGCGCCAGAGAGCAGGCCGGCCAGCGCGACCACAACGGCAAATGTGGCTCTCCGGTCGCGCATATCCATAAGACGTCCAGGTGCCCCGCCGGGACGGTACGGCCGTCCGGCCGTCAGGCCTTCGCCAGTGGGAGCACGGAGTCGAGCGCCTTCCACGTTTCGCCGTCCAGGATCAGCAGTGTCTTGAGGTAGATCTCGAGATCATCGGCCGGGAACGTCTCGCGGACTTTCTCGGCGGCGGCCACGAGCTTCGCGCGATCGGGCGGGTCCACCTGTTCGGCGGTGATCAAGCCCTCCTCGTGCGGGATGCCGACCGCGTCGAGGAACGCGCCCATCAGCGGACGCTGCGCGGCGAAGTGATACGCGATGAGCGCGTGCGTGGCGATCGACTCCGAGACGTCGGTCATCTGCGCGAGGTACTTCGCGCGCTTTTCGGTCGGCATGGCCTGCACGCTCTTGCCGCGGAAATTGAGCCGCTTGGCGATGATGACGATGGCTTCGACGCGCGGCGCGTGGATCTCCTGCGAGCGCTCGTCGCGCCAGAACGCGTCGGCGGCGGCGAGCCGCTTCTCGGCCGGGAGATCTCTCCACAAACGGGCGGGCGTGGACATGTCCTGATCATAGCAGCAGCGCACGCCACAGTATGATTACGCGCACATGCGCGAGCGTTTGCTGACGCCACGGTTCGCCACGATGTGGTCGTACAGCTTCACGGTGTTCGTCTCGCTGTTCCAGCTCCTGCCGTCGGCGCCGTACCGCGTCATCGAGCTTGGTGGATCGACGGCGACGGCCGGCTTGTTTCTTGGCCTGCTGACGTACGCGTCCGCGTTGTCCGCGCCGTTCACAGGCGCGATTGCCGATCGCGTCGGCCAGCGGCGCGTGCTGATCGTCGTGAGCCTGATCCTCGCCACGATTTCGGCCAGCTACGCGTTCATGACGAGCTACAAGGTCATGCTCGCGGTCGTCGTCGTGCACGGGCTGTTCTGGTCGGGCCTGCTGAGCGCGTCGAGCGCGTACATGGCGGCGACGATTCCGCCGAGCCGGCGCGCGGAAGGCCTCGGGCTGTGGGGGCTCGCGTCGGTGAGCGCGATCGCGGCGGCGCCGGCGCTCGGCTTCTGGGTCTACCGCCACGGCTGGATCACGCTCTGCATCGAGATCGTCGTGCTCAACCTGATCATGACGGTGATCGCGTGGCGGCTGCCGCACGAGAGCCACGGCGCCCACGAGACGCCGAAGGCCGAGGAGCGGAAGCATCGCCACGCGACGTCGTCCGGCCTGGCGTCGCTCGTCGAGTGGCGCGTGATCGTGCTGGGCGTGACGCTGGGGCTGGTCGCGTTCGGCTACGGCGGCCTCACGAGCTTCTCGGCGCTCTTTGCCGACGACCTGCACATCGCGCCGCGCAGCGCGTTTCTCTCCGCGATGGCGGCCGCGATGCTCGTGGGCCGCCTCACGATCGGCCGCGCGCTCGATCGCATCGGCCATCGGAAAGTGTTGCTCCCCGTGCTCGTGATGCCCGCGATCGGCCTGTTGCTGCTCGGGATCACGTACGGGCCGCTGATGTTCGTGACCTCAGGCGTCGTCTTTGGGGCGGGCTTCGGGTTGATGTATCCGGCGTTTGCGGCCTACGTCATCACGCACGTGCCGGCGGCGCGCCGCGGCGCCGCGTTTGGCGCGATCATCGCGGCGTTCGACACGGGCCTCGGCACGGGCTCCACCGTGATGGGCACGTTCATCCAGGAGTACGGTTTCCGGCCCGCGTATCTCGGCGCCGGCGCGCTGGCGGTGCTCGCCGTGCCGTATTTTCTGATCGCCGAACGGATGGTCTGGGGAAGACCAAAGAGTGGCGGAACATGAAGATCGTGAAGGCATGAAGTTCATGAAGGGCAGACAGCACACAGAGATGCCGTCGATCTGACGGCCGCCGGAGGCGGCCCTGGCGATTGGGTGAGAGGGATCAAAAACAAGAGCCACAGCATTCATCCACGGCTCTTGTTTTTGATCCCTCTCGCCCAATCGCGCCCGGCTCCGCCGGGCAGTCAGATCGACGGCATCGCACCGGCTGCGTGCCCTCTTCCTCCATGTCCTTCATGCCTTCATCGCCTTCATGTTTCCGCCCCTCTGTTGTTCCGCCCCTCTTGACAGCACCTCTCTTCGCCACACACTCTTGACCGTTATGACCCGATCGATCACGGCTGCTATCGCCCTTGCTTTTGTCCTCGTCGTCGCTGCGGGAGTGCGCATCACGAGCCAGACGGCCGCGCAGACGCCCGCCGAACTCGTCCTTCGCAACGGGCGTATCGTCACCGTGGACGACCGTCTGCCCGAAGCCCAGGCGCTGGCCGCGTCGGGCGGCAAGATCGTGTTCATCGGCACGAACGCGGACGTCGCGCGCTTCGTCGGACCGTCGACGAAGGTGATCGACCTCGGCGGCCAGCTCGCGATTCCCGGGCTCATCGAGGGTCACGGGCACTTCACCGGCATCGGCGAGAACCGGATCAACCTCGATCTCATGTCCACGAAGAGCTGGGACGAGATCGTGCAGATGGTCGCGCAGGCGGTGGAGAAGGCGAAGCCGGGCGAGTGGATCATCGGCCGGGGCTGGCATCAGGAGAAATGGACGGGCGCGCCGCAGCCCAACGTCGAGGGCTTTCCGCTGCACGCGTCGCTCGACAAGGTGTCGCCGAACAATCCCGTCGTGCTCACGCACGCGAGCGGGCACGCATCGTTCGTGAATCAAAAGGCCATGGACGCCGCCGGGATCACGAAGACGACGGCGAATCCGGATGGCGGCGAGATTCTGAAGGACTCGAACGGCAACCCGACGGGGCTGCTGCGCGAAAAGGCGTCCGGCCTGATCCATTTGCCGGCGGAGAGTGAGGACCGCGGCCGCCGGGTGCTGCAGCTCGCGGACGAGGAAGTGACGTCGAAGGGCATCACGTCGTTCGTCGACGCGGGCTCGGCGTTCGACGTCATCGAGCGCATGAAGCGGATGGTGGACGAGAACAAGCTCAACGTGCGGCTGTGGGTGATGGTGAGCAACAGCACGGCGTCGAATTTCGGCGCGGGCCTCGACAGCCACCGGATGATCGGCTACGGCGACAACCACCTCACCGTGCGCGCGATCAAGATGTACATGGACGGCGCGCTGGGATCGCGCGGCGCGTGGCTGCTCGAGCCCTACACCGACAAGCCGGACAGCACCGGCCTCAACACGACGCCGCTCGAGACGATTCGCGCCGGCGCGCAGACGGCGATCGAGCACAACTACCAGGTGTGCGTGCACGCGATCGGCGATCGCGGCAACCGCGAAGTGCTCAACATCTACGAGGACACGTTCAAGAAGAACAACAAGAACGGCAAGGACCTCCGCTGGCGCATCGAGCACGCGCAGCACATCTCGGCCGCGGACATCCCGCGATTCGGCCAGATGGGCGTGATCGCGGCCATGCAGACGAATCACTGCACGTCGGACGCCGTCTTCGTGCCCGCGCGCCTGGGCGACAAGCGCTCGGAGGAAGGCGCCTACGTCTGGCAGAAGCTGATGAAGTCAGGCGCCGTCGTCGCCGACGGCACCGACGCCCCGGTCGAGAACGTCGATCCGATTCCGAACTACTACGCCGCCGTCACGCGCAAGCTCGCCGACGGCCGCGTGTTCTACGGCGATCAGAAGATGTCGCGGATGGAAGCGCTCAAGTCCTACACGCTGTCGAACGCGTTCGCGACGTTCGAAGAGAACCTCAAAGGCTCGCTCACCGTCGGCAAGCTCGCGGACATCACCGTGCTGACCAAAGACATCACGAAGGTGCCCGACGAGGAGATCAGGACCGCGAAGGTCGCGTACACGATCGTCGGCGGGAAAGTCGTGTATCAGGCGAAGTAACTATTTCTCGATCGCGAACTTGCCGTCCTTGAGCGTCACGGTCAGCGTCGCCGTCTTTTCGGCGGCGATGGTCACGCGCTCCTCCAGGTCTTGGCCGAGCGCGTGCACGACGACGCGGTACTCGCCGGGCAGGAGCTCCACACCGAGCGGACCGGTTTGCGCTGTCGCGACCGACTTGCCCGACGAATCGAAGACCTCGAACGGCAGCCGGTTGACCGACGCGAGCATCAGCGCGCGCGTGAGCTCACCGCCGTTCTGCGCGCGGTAGTAGCGTCCGCCCGTCGCTTCCGCCAGCCCGCCCAGCTGCTCCTCAGTCGCCTTGCCCTGAATCGTGAAGCCGACGATGTTGAGCGTGAGGTGCACGGCGGACGATTTGAGCGTGGACGCGGCCGTTTTCAGATCGCCTTTGCAGCTCTCTTCGCCGTCGGTGATCAGAATGACCGAGCCGTCGCCACCGGCGCTCTTCAGATCGCTGACGGTCTGCAGCACCGAGTAGACGAGCGGCGTCTCGCCGCGCGGCCGCAGCTTGTTGGCGGCGGCGAGGATGCGATCGCGATCGAGCTTCGCGAGCGGGACGACCAGCTCCGTGTCCGTGCACGTATGCGGGTCGCGCGAGCCATAGCGGTGCCCGTAGACGCGCAATCCAACGTTGAAATCCTCGGGCAGCGATTTCAAGAGCTGGTCGAGCACGCCGAGTGCCGTCTTCCAGCGCGTGGAGTCGCCGAGCTTCTCGTTCATCGATCCCGACACGTCGAGGACCACCTCGAGGTTGCGTGCCGGCGGCTGCGGCGCGGCCTCCTGTTGCAGCTTCGTGACGATCGACAGGCTGCCGGTTTTCGTCGCGCCGTACGATCCGGCGAGGCCGATCACGGCCCACATCGTGTGCGCGAAATCCGACGGGCGGAAGCTGTCCGTGTTCGTGGCCTTCCACGATCCGTTGGCCGGCGTCGGCGTGTCGTGCACCTGCGTCTCCATGAGGTACGCGACGCCGCGCGTGAAGAACGGCGCGTACACGCTCACGCCGGTCTGCTTGAGCGCGTAGAGCACCTGACCGGTGGAGAGCGCGCTCGAGCCCTTCTGCTTCGCGTGCTCCATCCAGCCGCCGTCCGCCTGCTGCTCGTTGAGGAGCTGCTCGACGAGCGGCCGCACGAGAAGCTTCTGATCGGCCGTGCCGTGCTCGGCGAGCGCGAGGATCTTGTAGACACGGTCCTGTGTGCTCTCGGGCTTGTTGGCGGCGATCCACGCGAGGCCGCGGTCCGCGGCCGTTCGATACTTCGCGTCCTTGGCATGCGCGTCAGCCCACAGCAGCGCCGTCACCGCGTTGGCCGTCGTCATGAACTGGCCGCGGATGATCGGCGGCTCCTGGTGATCGATATCGATCGATCCGTCTTTTGCCTGACCCTTCACGAGGTAGTCGGCGCCGGCAAGTAGATCGGGATCGTCGGTTCGGCCGACTGCGTCGTCCGCGTACGAAAGCGACATCACAGCGAATTGCGTGGCGCTCATTGACTGGTTGAACCACGATCCGTCCGTGCCCCGGTAGTCGCGCGTGCCCTTCACCAGTGCGTCGAACGACGCGCGATTTACCGCGTAGTCGTGCTTCATCGCGACGGCCTGGCCCATCACGACCTGCGCCTGCACGTGACACCCGAAACATTTGTTGTTGGTCTGCCAGTCGATCGCGGCCTGCTGCAGCCAGTCGAGGCCGAGCTGCGCGGCCTGTCGCGGGCTGCGCGGCCAGGTCGCGACGTCGGGATTGCGCGCGGCGAGCGCGACGTACCCGGCGCGCGCCGCTTCGCTCACGCGCACTTCGGCGATCTCGATGTTCGTGGGCGACGCGCCGGACAGGATGCGCAGCTTGACGTAGCGGCACTCGACCGGATCGAACGCGATTGTCTGATCGCCTTCCTTCGGCTCGAGCGACTGCGCGGCGGCCTTGACGAAGTGATCGGCCGCGCCGTCGGACGACGTCCAGATTTCGACGTCCTTCGGCGCAAGGTTGACATACCCGTCCAGCGTGATCGTCACCGCCGCGACGAGCGCCGGCTGCCGGTGGAAGAACGAGAACACGAGGTCGACGGGATAGGTGAAGGGCCGGACCGGGTTCCACGCGGGCTCGGCCTTGCCGTCGATGAGGCGGCGGCCGAAGTAGCCTGCGCCGTACGCGCCGGTTTGCTCCTCGATCTGACCGCCCGCGTCGGCGAGCACGACGTTGCTGCCCGTGATGTTCGCCGCCGGAACGACCGCGGCCGGCGTTGATGCCGCCGGTGTCGCCTCAGTCGTGGGTGCGGGCGTGGCTCCGGCCGGCGCGGCCGACGGCGACGAGGCGCCCGCCGCCACCGGGACGGGCGCGACTGACGTGCCGGCAGCGGGTGTTGGTCCGCCGCGCATCGCGCGGGCCACGAAAAACGCCGCGACCGCGAGGACGAGGACGCCCGCGAGAAGCGAGACGATCTTCTTCATGGTCGTGGCTCTACAACCCGAAGAACGCAAACACCGCCCATTCGTGCAGCTTCGGCACGTACGGCGCGATGAGCTCGCGGTTCTTGTCGGGCACCGGTTCGCTCGACGCGACCTCCTTGCTGAGCTTGCCGCTCGTGTCGGCGCTCATGACGCCGCCCTCTTTGAGCTGCTCCGACAATTTGCGCAGGCCCAGCTCCTCGATCTGCATCCCGGCCGCGGCGTACACGCGCCCGCGCACCCAGTAGTACTCGTCGATCGAAAACTTCTGTTGATTGAGCGCGTCCGCCCACGCGTTCTTCGCCTGCAGGATGAACTGCATCATGTCGGTGACGACCTTGAAGTCCTCACCGGGCGTGGATTGCCGATGCTCAGCCCGCTGGCGTTCCATGAACTTGTCCTCGGTCGCCTTCATCTCGTTTGCCACCGGACCCAGCGTCGCGATCATGCTCTGCTGCACGGCCATGAACCGCTTGACCATGTCTTCGGTGAGCTCGCCGCTCGCGGGCGGCTTGTACGCCGATGTGTTCGTGACGTTCTTGTCGAGCGCGGCGTACTGCTGGATCGGCGCAAGAAACGCGCGGGCCTTGTTGAAGGCCCAGTAGGTGACGCCGCCAATCGCGACGACGATGAGACCGACGATGATGAGAAGGGCAATGATGATCTTCTTCATGAAGACCTCCGCCTACTGACACGCTTTGATGTTCGGTTGCACGCGATCGAGCGACTTCCGGTACACCTCGACGCGCGTCGTCTTCTCCCAGAGACCCAGAAACTCCGCGACGAGCCCGACCGATCCGGTCACGACGATCTGGCCCTTTTGACACTGCACGATCGCCGTCGCGCCCGAGCTCGTGATGCTTGCGGCCGTGACGACGTCGATGAACGGCCCGGCGTGCGCGGCGCCCCAGCCCAGGCCGAAGCCCAGCTTCGGATACTGCATCGCGACGAGCAGCGCCTGCGGGCCCAGGCCCACGCCGACGTCGCGCTCGAGGTCGAAGTTCAGTCCCATCTCGCCCTCGGCCTTCGGTTTGGGCTCCGTCTTGGTCTCGCCAGGCAGCGTCCACTCCGCGCCCTGCGATCCGTTCAACTTCAGCTTCGCGGTGATCGTCGAGCTGCCGCCGACGCTCGTGAGCCCTTCGTTCAAGAGCAGCGCGAAGCGCAGCGTGACGACGAACGGGATGCCGTCGATGACGAGCGGAAACTCGTACGACATCGGGATCTCGAGCAGCGTCTGTCCCGGGTGATTGCCGCCGGCCTCGCGCGACGCCGTGGCGCTGAGCTCGACCTCGCCCTCGAGCTTCTCGAGCAGCAGGTTGAGGTTGTCCGCCGAGCCGTTCTGGACGTCCATGCGGCCGCCGATCTCGAAGTTCGAGAGGTAGCCCTTCACGACGATGTCGATGTTGACGCCCTGGATGTTGCCGGTGAGGTGGCCGTCGGCGTCGAGCCGGCTGTCCGCGCCTGCGAAACCGACGTCGTAGCTGTAGTCGCCAATCTTCCCCGTGTACCGGCCATCGTCAATCGCGCGGTTGAACGCGGTGCGATCGAACCGCGCGAACGCGATCTGCGGTCCGCCGCGCTGATACCAGGCCTCTGCGCCCGGCGGACGCGGCGTCGTCTTGTACGCGCGCGTGGTGCCACCGCGAAAATTCACGCGCGTCGGCTTCCATTTGATCTCGCCGTTCTTGATCACGTCGGTCAGGCGCGGCGTGGTTGCCGTGACGACGACGTTGCCGCCTTCGCGCTTCACGTCCGCGGCTTTCAGCACGACGACGTCGCGGATCACGATGATGCTGCCGGGCTTGAGATCGGCGGCGCCCGGCGAGGCCGCGTCGAGCGTCACCGTCGTGCCGTCGGTCGAGGCGCTCTTGATCGCCTTCGCGCCCGCGGTGAGCACGACGGCCTGCGGCGTCAGCGTGATTGACGAGGGAATGGCCGAGCCCTCCGGCGCCGGGCCGCCGGAGCACGCGACGAGCGATGCCGTCGCGGCCGCCGCGAATCCTGCGAAAACAGGCCGGAAACCCGCCACCTGCGGTCCTTTCGAAGGGCTGGGAGCCCCCAGAGCATACTCCCGGTTGGGGGGAGTTAACCTTTCCGGCCGGGTTTCCGTAATAGGAGCAGGAGGCAGACGTGCGAGGTGGTGAAGCGATTGCGATTCCGTTGATTTTCGTGGGGATCCCCTGGGTTCTCGGCTGGATGCTGCGGTCCTACCTGAGCCACGTCCAGTTCATGAAGGTGCTCCAGCTCAAAGCGGAGAACAACGCGCGGATGCTGGACAAGTTCGGATCGGACGCCGCGTTCCTCGACTACCTCAAGAGCGATGCGCAGGTGAAGATGTTCGAGGTGAAGGTCCCCGAGCCGCGGGTGCCGGCGCCCTACATGCGGATGCTCACGACGATTCAGATCGCGTTTTTGCTCTTGTCGGCCGGCGGCGCGTGCCTCTACATTCGCGGCTACATGTTCGAAGGCGACAGAGACGCGTTCCTCTTCCTCGGCACGATCGCCGTCGCGCTGGGACTCGGGTCACTGCTTTCGGCAGTCGCGGCGTTCGCCGTGGCGCGGATGTGGGGCCCGCTCAACCGGGTGGACAACGGAGCCCGTCCGTAAGTGCCGCGTTTCTCACCCGCCTCGGCGCTCACGAGCGCCTTTGCCGGCGAAGCCGCCCGGCGTCTGCCGTTGACTGAATCGGAGTTCCTCGCGATGTACGCGCGGACGGCCGGCCCGCTGTGCGGCTACCTGCGCCGGCTGACCGGCAGCGCGTCGCTCGCCGAGGATCTGCTGCAGGACGCGTACATTCGATTTCTTTCCGTGGGCCGTCCGCCCTCGGGCGACGAGCATCAGAAGAATTATCTCTATCGCATCGCGACGAACCTCGCGCGCGATCACTTCCGCGCGACGAAGCGGCGCACGCCGGTCGAGATCGGCGACCTGTCGAGCGGCGCGCCGCCGGCGGATCGCCGCGACGTGTGGACGCAGCTCGAGCGGCTGTCGGCGCGCGATCGGGAGCTGCTGCTGCTCGCGTACGTCGAGGGCATGACGCACCAGGAAATCGCCGCGGTGACAGGGCTGATGCGCGCGAGCGTGCGGCCGTTGCTGTTCCGGGCGCGCAAACGGTTTGGACGGTTGCTCTCGGCCGCGGGGCTCGCGCCTGCGTCGATTGGAGAGCGCGCATGATCACGCGCTGCCGTCACGAAGACGACGTTCGCCAGGCGGCGGTGTCGGGCCGCTGGCCGGCCGATCTCGACGCGCATGCTGACGGCTGTGACGCGTGCCGCGAGGTGCGCCTGGTCGCGTCGCTGCTCAACACCGCGCCGGCGCAGCCGCCGCGCGACGTCGAACCGCGCGCGCTCTTTGCATGCGCGCGGCAGGTGCGGCGCATCAACGTCGAATCGAAAGTCTCCTTCATCCTCACGGCCGCACAGGTCGTCGTCTTCGTCGCCCTCGCGGCCGTGCTGCTCTCCTTCGTGAAGTGGAGCGCGGTGGCCGAGTTGTGGTCGATGCGCGCGGACACGAGCGCGTGGATCTACGCGACGGCCGGCCTCGCGATCGCGGCCGCGTTCGGCGTGTCGCGATGGCTCACACAAGAGAGCTAACGCCTCTCTTGATCCCACCATTTAGAAAGATGTGACTTCGCCAGCCGCGGCATGCTCTGGTAGTGCGAGACGTCGTTGAAGAGCATGAGCCGCGCGCGAATCGGCGTCTTGAACTCGATGATGTTGAGACAGGCCGGCGACTGATCGAGCCTGTCGCGGTAGCCGCGCGCGTCGAAGCCGAGCACGCTCGAGATCAGGATGCGCAGCGTCGCCTTGTGCGAGACGACGAGCACCTGCTGGCCTTCGTGCTTCACGACGATGTCGCGGATGACGGGCAGCGAGCGCGCGAGCACGGCGACGCCGGATTCGCCGCCCTCAGGCGCGACGGTGAAGGGATCGGACTCCCAGGCCTCATACTCCGCCGGAAAACGCTCTTCGACTTCGGCCCGGGTCAAGCCTTCCCAGTGGCCGTGGCTCACTTCTTCGAGCCCGGGCGTCGGGACCGGCATCAGGTGATGCGGCGCGCACAGGATCTTCGCGGACTCCAGGGTGCGGCCGAGCGGGCTCGAGAACGCGGCGGCGATCTTCTCGCCCTTGAGACGTTCTGCGAGGCACGCGATCTGGGTGCGGCCCTCGTCGGAGAGATCGACGCCGGTCGCGCCGGCGAAGCGATCTTCGGCGCTGAGCTGCGTGGCGCCGTGGCGGACCAGAAGCAGTCGGGTCATTGCGGGGTGTTCCAGCCGCCGATGTCGGCGACGAGGCGATCGGCTTGCGGCGGGCCCCACGAGCCGGGCTCGTAGTCCACGAGCGTGCTGACGCGCCGCGTGAGCGGGTCGACGATCGCCCACGCCGCCTCGACGACATCCTGGCGCGCGAAGAGCGTGGAGTCGCCGGACATCGCGTCACCGAGCAGGCGCTCGTAGTCGCCGAGCCGGCCCGCTTCCGGCAGCTGCGAGACGACGAGCTCGATCGGCTCGCCGGTCATGGCCTCACCGGCGCGCTTCGCGCGCGCGCCGATCGCGATCGCCACCTGCGGGCTCACGCGGAAGCGGACGTAGTTGCCCATCGACGGCGGCGCTTCCGGAAAGACCACCTGCGGCGGCACTTTCAGCTCGACGACGACTTCCGTCGCGGTCATCTTCAGCTGCTTGCCGGCGCGGACGAAGAACGGCACGCCGCTCCAGCGCCACGACTCGACGTGCAGCTTGAGCGCCGTGTAAGTGGCGATCGGCGAGTCCTTGGCGACGTCGGGCTCGTCACGGTAGCCGCGGTACTGGCCGCGCACGACTTCGTTGACGTCCACGGGCTTGATCGTGCGCAGCACCTTCGCCTGTTCGTCGCGGATCGCTTCGGCGTACATCGACGAGGGCGCCTCCATCGCGAGGTAGCTCACGATCTGCAGAAGATGGTTCTGAATCACGTCTCTGACGACGCCGGTCTCCTCGTAGAACTTGCCGCGGCCCTTCACGCCGAAGTTCTCGGCCATCGTGATCTGCACGTTCTCGACGTACTGGCGGTTCCAGATCGGCTCGAGGAACGCGTTGGCGAACCGGAAGTACAGGATGTTCTGGACGGGCTCTTTGCCCAGGTAATGGTCGATCCGGAAGATCGCGTCCTCGGGAAAGACCACGTGCAGGCACTCATTGAGCTTCTGTGCGGATGTCAGGTCGCGGCCGAACGGTTTCTCGAGCACGACGCGCGCGCCCTGCGCGCAGTTCGATTCGGCGAGCTGCTTGATCACGACCGGGAACGCGCTGGGCGGGATGGCGAGGTAGTGCAGCGGGTGCTCGCGTCCCTCAATCGCGGCCTTGAGCCGCGAAAACGTGCCGGGGTCGCCGTAGTCGCCTTGAACGTAGCGAAGCGCAGCGGCGAGCTTCGGAAACGCGTCCTTGTCTTCGCCGCCGCCGAACTCGGTC
Source organism: Vicinamibacterales bacterium (assembly GCA_035279905.1). GTDB lineage: Bacteria > Acidobacteriota > Vicinamibacteria > Vicinamibacterales > SCN-69-37 > DATEGZ01. The sequence goes on along the minus strand of DATEGZ010000249.1, from coordinate 20,349 downwards.
ACGCTGGCGCGCGCGCGCTCGACGAGCTGCGGCGTGCTCCAGTCCGATTTGGCGACGCCGACGACCGGGAAGTCGAGCCGGCCATGGCGCGCCATCGCCTGAAGCGCGGGAAAGATCTTCTTGTACGCGAGGTCGCCCGTGGCGCCGAAGAAGACGAGCGCGTCGGATTTGGTCCGGTCCATGGCGCTACTTCTTCTTCTCGAGGTGGCCGCCGAAGCCGAAGCGCATCGCGGACAGGACTTTGTTCTGGAACAGATCGAGATCGCGCGACGCGAACCGCTCGAAGAGCGACGCGGTGAGCACATGCGCGGGCACGCCGAGGTCGTTGGCGGCCGCCACGGTCCAGCGGCCCTCGCCGGAATCGGAGACCTGCCCGCCGAATTGATCGAGCCCGGGATCGGCCGCGAGCGCCTGCGCCGTCAGATCGAGCAGCCACGAGCTCACGACGCTGCCGCGCCGCCACAGCTCGGTGACGTCCGCGAGGTTGAAGTCGAACTGATAGTGCTCGGGGTTCCGCACCGGCGTCGTTTCCGCGTCTTTCTCGTGCTCGTGCGCGTGCGTGCCGGTGTCCGCGTGCTTCAGGATGTTCAGCCCCTCCGCGATGGCCGCCATCATCCCGTACTCGATCCCGTTGTGGATCATCTTCACGAAGTGGCCGCCGCCGTTGGGCCCGCAGTGCAGGTAGCCATGTTCGGCGGTTCCGCCGAGCTTTTCGCGGCCCGGCGTCTTCACAATCTGACCGGGGCCGGGCGACAACGATTTGAAGATCGGATCCAGGCGCGAGACGACGTCCTTCTCGCCGCCGATCATCAGGCAGTAGCCGCGCTCGAGGCCCCAGACGCCGCCGCTCGTGCCCATGTCGACGTAGTGAATGCCCATCGGCTGCAGCCGCTTGGCCCGCGCGATGTCGTCCTGATAGTGCGAGTTGCCGCCATCAATCACCACGTCGCCCTTGCCGACCAGCGGCACGAGCTTGTCGAGGATGCTGTCCACGATCGCGGCCGGCACCATCATGCAAATCGCGCGTGGTGTCTTGAGCTTCGCAGTGAAGTCGGCGAGCGATGACGAGCCGGTCGCGCCTTCTTTGACGAGCTGCGCGACCGCGTCCGCCGACACGTCGGACACCACGCAGTCGTGTCCGTTGCGCATGAGGCGCCGCACCATGTTGGCGCCCATGCGTCCGAGTCCGATCATTCCGAGCTGCATGAAAGATTCCTCGCGATCCGTATCTATGAAAGCGCCTGATCGATGGCCGATATGAGCGTGCGAAGGCCGGCGGCGACGTCCGCGCCGAGATGCGCGCGAAGCGCCCGCCGGCGCCGCTCCGCGAGCACCTGAAAGTCACCGCGGGCCTGCGCGGCCTTCACGATGCCGAACGTGTACTTCTGTCCCGGCACCGCCAGATCCCGGGCATCGTCGCACGTAATCTGCAGAAAGACGCCGGTGTTCGGTCCACCCTTGTAGCCCTGGCCGGTCGAGTGCAGAAAGCGCGGCCCGAAGCCCAGGCACGTGGCCACGCGGCGCCGGTCGCGCACGCGGTGTCGAAGGCGCTGGAGCGCGGCTTCGTGATCGGCGTTCATCTCGACGTACGCGAGCAGCGCGAAGTAGTCGCCAGGGTGGAGTCGGTCGAGGTGCGCCTTCAGACAGGCCGCGAGGGTTCGCGTCGCGCCGGCCGCGCGCTCGATCGACTCGACGTTCGGCGGATCGGCGAAGAGCTTGATGCCATCGCCCTGGAAGAACGGCGCTTCGGCCGGGAGCTTGCCCGTCTTCTCGTACTCGCTCGTGAGCGTGCGTGTCGCGACTTTGCTCGCTTCGACGTCCGGCTGGTTGAACGGGTTGATGCCGATGACGGCGCCGGCGATGGCCGTCGCGATCTCCCAGCGCACGAACTCCGCGGACAACGCGTACTTCGTGGGCACGCGGATCGTCACCACGGGCTTGCCCGCGCTTTTGAGCGCGTCGATCGCCGAGTCTTGTGCGGCATCCGGCGCGTCCTCGAGCCGAAGGTACGCGAACAACCGGTCGTCGCCGTAGACGTCCGGTGGTCCGAGGGCTTCGCGATCGACCGGGATGATGCCTTTGCCGTCTTTGCCCGTGGACTCCGCGATGAGCTGCTCGAGCCAGGCGCCGAGATCGTAGATCTCCGGCGACGCGACTATCGTCAGCTTGTCCACGCCGCGATTGGCCGCGACGCCGAGGATCGTGCCGAGCACGAGCCCGGGATTGTCGGCGGCCGGCACCGAGGGCACGCACGCGTTGAGCATCTCGATGGCGTGTTCGAGCAACCGCTCGACGTCGAGGCCCATGACCGCCGCGGGCACGATGCCGAAGTTCGACAGCGCCGAGTAGCGTCCGCCGATGCTTTTCACGCCTGGGAAGATGTGGCGGAAGCCCTCTGCTTTCGCATCCTTCTCGAGGCTCGATCCTGGATCGGTGATCGCGACGAACCGGCTGGCAGCCTTGCCGGCGCCGACCGCCTGTTTCAGGCGGTCGAAGAAATACGCCTTGTAGATGTTGGGCTCCAGCGTCGAGCCGGATTTGCTCGAGACGATGACGAGCGTGCGGGCGAGGTCGACCTGCGCCTCGATGGCGCGAATCTGCGCCGGATCGGTGGAGTCGAGCACGTGCAACGTGGGCGAGCCCGCGATCGATCCGAACGTCTTCGTCCACACTTCCGGGCACAGGCTCGATCCGCCCATGCCGAGCAGCAGCGCGTGCGTGAAGCCGTCGCGGCGTATCTCGTCCTGCACAATCCGCAGGGAGGAAGCGGCCTTGAGCTGGTCGTCGACGACGGCAAGCCAGCCGATCCAGCTCGCTTCATCGGCGCCGGTCCAGAGCGACGCGTCGCCCGCGAACAGGCGCCGGGTGCCGCCCTCGGCGTTCCACTGCGCGATCCGCGCGTCGACCTCACGTTGCAGAGCCGCCGGCAGAGAAATCGTCTGGCTGTTGATGTGCGTGGGCATGCTGTAACGATGCTCGATCGCTTTGACCTTTTCGAGACGGCGCACGTGACGCGCCTCGCCGCTGAACCGCGCGGCGACGAACGCGCGCACCAGCTCGTGCGCGAGCTCGGCGCCGACGACGCGGGCGCCCAGGACGATCACGTTCATGTCGTCGTGCTCGACGCCCTGATGCGCGGAGTACGTGTCGTGGCAGACGGCGGCGCGCACGCCGGGAATCTTGGTGGCCGCAATCGACGCGCCCACGCCGCTGCCGCAAATCAGCACGCCGCGCGCGGCCAGGCCGTTGGTGATCGCGAGGCCGAGCGCGAGCGCGTAGTCCGGATAGTCGACCGGGTCGGTCGAGTGCGTGCCGACATCGACCACGTCGTGTCCGTCACGACGGAGGCCCTCGGCGATGTCTTGCTTCAGGGAATAGCCCGCGTGGTCCGCGCCGACGACGATGCGCATCCAATTCGCATCTTATAGCGTCGGTCGTGGCGTCGTCGCGGAGGCTGTCAGGGTCGCGGTGGCGGAGGAGAGTCCCGGCGCGGACGCGTCCACGCGGATCTCCCCGGGAGTCTTCTGCGTTTGCACCAGCGCCATGCACAGACCGCTGAACGCTTTTCGCTTCGATGCGCGGTCCGGCTCGTGGCAGCTGGGATCGCCGTTGCCGACGCCGATGACGCGGCCGGGCCCGCTGACGGTGAACGTCACCTCGTCGGACGCCGTCGGCACCACGCGGCCCTGGCTGTCGACGATCTGCGCGACGACCACCGACAAATCCTCGCCGTCGGCCGAGATCCTCGTCCGATCGGGCACGAGCACGATCTTCGCCGGCGCGCCGGTCGTCTCACGGCGATCGATGAGCTCGGGCACGCCGGTCTTGCGTCCGCGCGCTTCGATGGCGCCGGCGACGTACGGCACCTTCCACATGACGTGCGAGTTCGCCTTCACCTCTTGCTCGCCGGCGCTCGTGCCGTTGACGATGAGCTCGACGTGATCGGCGTTCGTGAAACACCAGACCTCGACGTCCTGTCCTTCTTTGCCGTTCCAGTTCCAGTGCGGGAAGAGATGCAGCACCGGTTTGCCGCTCCACCACGCCTGGTAGTAGTAGAAAAGATCTTTCGGGAAGCCGCAGATGTCGATGATGCCGAAGTGCGAGCTGATGCACGGCCAGTTGTACGGCGTCGGCTCCCCGCGGTAGTCGAAGCCGGTCCACACGAATCCTCCGCCGACCCACGGCCGGGAGTTGTAGATGGTCCACCACTCTTCGGCGGTCGAGGCCCACGGCGGGAAGTTGCGATCGTAGGCGCTCACATAGCCGCGCGCTTCGTCGTTCGCGTAGATGCCACGCGTCGACACCGTGCTCGCAACCTCCGTGCCCATCGTCGGCTGCGTCGGATGCGCGCGGTGGTAGTCGTCGAGCGCCTTGCCGAAGTCCGCTGCGGCGGCGCCGCCGCGGTAGTTGAAGCCCTGAACGTCCACGACGGCGGAGAGCCCGCGGCCCCACGCGTTGTTCATCGCTTCGGTCACGAGCCGCGTCGGATCCAGCTCGCGCGCCAGCCGCTTCATCGTCGCGGCCACGCGCGCGCCGCGCTCGGTGCCTTGCTCGGGTTCTTCGTTGCCAATCGACCAGCAGAACACAGACGGATGATTGCGATCGCGGCGGATCAGCCGTTCGAACTGACTGAGCCCTTCCTCGTTCGCGTCCATCATGCGCGTCTCGTCGAGCACGAGCATGCCGAGCCGATCGCACGCGTCGAGCAGCTCGGGCGTCGGCGGGTTGTGCGACGTCCGGTACGCGTTCGACCCCATCTCCTTCAGCTTCTCGATGCGGAAGTACTGCAGGCGGTCCGGCAGCCCCGCGCCGACGCCGGCGTGATCCTGGTGGTTGCAGGTGCCTTTGATCTTGACGGGCTTGCCGTTGAGCGAGAAGCCGGTCTCCGCGTCGAAGTGGACGTTGCGGATGCCGAAGGGCGTTTCGTACGTGTCGACCGGCCCGGTGTTCACGACGATCGACGTGAGCACTTTGTAGAGATGCGGATCTTCAAGCGACCACAGATGGGGGCGAGCAAGCGACGTCGTCTGCGTCACGGTCTGCCGGCCCCATTCAGGGATCGAGACGGGCGCTGACGTGAGCGTGGCAACCGTCGCGCCGGCGGCGTCAACGATCTTCGACACGACGCGGCACGAAGCGGCGGCGTTCGCGTCGTTCTGAACTTCCGTGGCGATCGACACCGTGCCCGTACCCGCGGCGGAGGCGCTTCGCACGAACGTGCCCCAGTGCGCCACGTGAAGCGGCGCGGTCTTCTCGAGCCACACGTGGCGATAGATTCCGGCGCCCTCGTAGAACCAGCCCTCGTACTCGGTCGCATCCACACGCACGACGAGCGCGTTCTTGCCTCCGTAGGTCAGGAGATCCGTGACGTCGAAGCGGAACGCCGAGTAGCCGCTGAGATTTCGGCCGACGTAGTGACCGTTGAGGATGACGATGCAGTCGCGGAAGACGCCGTCGAACTCGATCGCGATCCGGCGGCCAGCGTCGGACGCCGGGATGTCAAACGTCCGGCGGTACCAGCCGATGCTCGTGTCGGGGAACGCGCGGCCGAGCGGCTTCGCGCCGTGTTCGTTGAGACCGCGATCTTCGTTGAACGGGAGATCGACGGCCCAGTCGTGCGGGAGATCGACCGCCGTCCACGCGCCGTCGTCGAACGCCGCCTGGGTGACGCTGGCGCGACCGCGGCCACCACCGCCGATCAGGCTGCCGGATTTCGCGAACGCGCCGCCGCGCCCGTAGCCGAAGTCCTTGGCGAGATCGTCGGCGTGGCCGAGATGGAAGCGCCAGCCGAAGTCGGCGAGCAGCCGCTCGCGTCCCGCGGCGGCGTTCTGCGCGGCCGACGCACCGCCGAGCAGGCCCGTCACGTTCGGCAGCAGCACGGCGCCGCCCGCGGCCGTTGTCAGCTTCAACCAATCGCGTCGGGTCATTGATCCTCCAGCGCGACGGGATCCTAGCACTGGACCTGCACGAGCAAAGAGCGTGAAACATGAAGCTCGTGAAGGGCTTGAAGGACATGAAGGCGGCGGATCTGGCAGGCCGCCCTCGATCTGACTGCCCGGCTACGCCGGGCTCGATTGGGCTGAAACGACGCTCACAAGAACGCCATGCGATGTTTGGGCGCTCTTGTGTGCGCCGTTTCAGACCAATCGACGAGGCCGCTTTCAGCGGCCGTCAGATCGAGGGCGGCCCGTCGGATCCGCCGCTTGCACGACGCTCACTGCGTCCGTCTTCCTTCATGCCCTTCATTCCCTTCACTGTCTTCACGCTTTCCCTACGCCGCCTGCGCCTTGCTGAACTGCCACGCGCCGGCCCAGGCGAAAACGACCGCCACGAGCAGCATCAGCCCGACGTCGAAGCCGAGTTGAAACCGGACGAGGCCGCCCGCCCGCGCGATGTCGATGAGCGGCTGCGTGACCGAACCGTCGGTGATCGAGGTGTTCGAGAACACGACGTTGCGAAACGCGTCGACGCCGTAGGTGAGCGGGTCGACCGCCATCAGCGACTTCAGCCACGTCGGCGCGGAGGTCATCGGAAACATCGCGCCGCTCAGGAAGTAGAGCGGCATCACCAGAAAGTTCATGACCATCTGGAAGCTCTGCATCGACGCCATGCGCGACGCGATGATGATGCCGAGGCTCGTGACCGCGATGCTCATCAGAAACGCGAGCACCAGCAGCTGGATCACGATCGACACCGACAGCGTGATGCCGACGAGCGGCGCCATCAGCACCATGATGATCGCCTGCACCATCGCCACCGTCGCGCCGCCGAACGCCTTGCCCATCGCGACCGCCCACCGCGGCACCGGTGCCACGAGCACTTCCTTCAGGAACCCGAACTCGCGGTCCCAGATGATCGACAGCGCCGAGAAGATCGATGTGAACAGGATGCTCATCGAGATCACGCCCGGGTACAGGAACTGGATGTACCCGACGCTGCCGGCGCGATTGAGCCGCATCCCCGCCGTGATCCCGTTGCCGAGAATCAGCAGGTACAACAGCGGTTGCCCGATCATCGCGATGATGCGCGCTTTCTCCCGCCAGAAGGTCTTCGCTTCGCGAAGCCAGATGGTGTAGATCGTTTTGAGAGCACGTGTCATAAAGAGGTCCGGTGAGATGAGAAGTCCGGTGAACGAAGAAGTCCGCTGAACTGAGAAGTCCCTGGGCCTGAGGCCTTTCGCCTGGGGCCTGTCTACCGTCCGCCTGTGCCGCCGCGGCGCCAGAGCGCCATGCCCTGGCGCATCATGTCCATCGCGGATCCCTCTTCCGGCCTGATGCCGTGGCCGGTCAGCTTGAGGAACACGTCCTCGAGGCTCGGCTGCTTGACCTGCACGGACGTGACCCGACCTCCGAAGTCCGCGATGAGCTTCGGAATGAACTCCGCGCCGGACGCCTGCTGAAAGTGAATCGCGCGGCCCGATCGCTGCACCGCGACGCCGTACTTCGCCTCGATGTCCGCGCCCAGCGCCTCGTCGCCCGAGACGATGATCGTGTCGCCGCCGATCGATCGCTTCAGCGCGGCGGGCGTGTCGATCGCCTGGATCTTGCCGTGATCGATGATCGCGATCCGGTCGCAGTTCTCCGCCTCGTCCATGTAATGCGTCGTCATGAACACGGTGGTGCCGACCTCGTCGCGCAGCCCGCGCACGTGGCGCCAGATCGCGTTGCGTGTCTGCACGTCCAGCCCGAGCGTCGGCTCGTCGAGAAACAGCACCTTCGGGTGGTGGAGCAGGCCGCGCGCGATCTCGAGCCGCCGCTTCATGCCGCCGGAGAACGTCATCACGATCGATCCGCGCCGATCGGTGAGGTCGACCATCTTCAGCACCTGGTCGGCGCGCTCGCGGTACACGTCGCCCGGGACGTCGTACAGCATCGCGTGGAACTTCAGGTTCTCGTCCGCGGTGAGCCGGTTGTCGAGCGACTGGTCCTGAAAGACGAGGCCGATCGACTGGCGCACCTCGGTCGGCTGCGTCGCGACGTCGTAGCCGGCGAGCGTCGCGCGCCCGCCGGTGGGTTTGAGGAGCGTCGCGAGCATCTTGATCGTTGTCGATTTGCCCGCGCCGTTGGGCCCGAGAAAACCGAAGATCTCGCGCGCGCCGACGGTGAAGCTGACGCCGTCGACGGCCTTGATCTCGTTCCTGGCCTCGCCGAAGGTTTTTGAGAGCTGATCGACCTGGATGATGTCGGGCATGATGACGGTAAAAAAACGACGCCGGGAGTAGTTTTGCTTGCCTCTGCCAAAACTACTCCCGGCGTCATTTTTTGCTCGGAGATCCGTGAAGAGCGAGCCGATCAAAGCCGACCCCTGCGGCTTCGTCCGGTTCCGTTAGTCCATTAGGACTTCAGCCAGTCCGCCCAGTCGAGCACTCGCTCGCCAAGCCTTAGCCCTGACGGCCCGCTCCTCCCGAATCCCCGAATACTACACTGCCGCCACGGCCGGCTTCGAGGGCCGCCGTGCGGAATTTCCATGTCGTCGTGCCTGGTCGTTCACGCGACGGCACGCTTCGCGGAAGCGCGCGTCGAGCGACCGGGCGTCGGCGCCGGCCAGCGGCACCAGCCGCTGCCACGCCGTCTGCGCGTCCTTCACCGTGTCGGCCGCGGCGCGCCATTTCGCTTCTTCGCTCTGCCGGCCGCCCATCGCGTTGCTGGCGAGGGCCGACCGCAGCCGCGCGGCCAGCACTTCCGCCTGCGACTTGCCAGTCGGGGCCTCGGACACGCCGTTGAGCAAGCTCTCGACGCGCGTCACCAGCTTCTCGAGCCGCTGCCGGACAGCCGCCGGATCGAGATCCGTGCCCGCGAACGAGTCCGGCCAGTGCGTCAGAATCTGCGAGAACGCGTTCTGCCACCGGTCGGTGATCGGTTTCATCTCCGCGGCGGGAATCGGCACGCTGCGGTTCCACTGCGTGCGCAGCTGCTGGACGCGCTCGACGAGATCGGCGGGCGGCTGACCGCCATTCGCGGCCGCCACGGCCTCGAGCTCAGCGACCAGCGCCTCGCGCTCGGCGAGCTTGCCCGCCATCGCGATCTGATGCCGGTTGTGGTACCGCTCGAAGAAGCGGTCCGCCGCGGCGCGGAAGCGGTTCCACACGACGTCGGACTTGTTGCGGCGCACCGGGCCGACGGTCTTCCACTCGGCCTGGAGGCGCTTGAGTTCGGACGAGGCCGCGTCCCACTCGGTCGACTGGGCCAGCGTCTCGGCGCGCTCGCAGAGCGCTTCCTTCTTGGCGAGGTTGTCGGTCCACGTCTTCTTGCGGCCGGCCAGATCCTCGCGGCGGCGCGAGAAGAACGCGTTGCACGCGACACGAAAGCGGTGGGCGAGCTCGCGGCCTTCGTCACGCGGCACCGGGCCGAGCGCCTGCCATTCGGTCTGCAGTGCCTGGAAGCGGCCGGCGGCCTTGCCCCACTCGTTCGACTGGGCGAGCGCCTCGGCTTCCTCGACGATCGAGACCTTCTTCTGCAGGTTGCCGGCGCGCTCCTCGCGGAGCTTGTTGAAGTACGCCTCGCACCGGCTGCGGATGAAATCGGTGGCCGTGCGGAAGCGATCCCACAGGCGCTGCGCGGAGTGTCGCGGCGCCTCGGCGGCTTCCTGCCACTTGGCGTGGAGCTCGCGAAGCGCACGGGCCGTGGCGGCGAGATCGGAGGTCTTGCCGCTCTCTTCCTCGGCCTTCAGCGACGCGACGATGGCTTCGGCCATCGCGATGAGCTGTTCCTGGCGCTGGGCGTTGGCAAAGCGGCGCCAATCGTCCATCTCGCGCAGCTCGCGCACGCGCGGCGCGACTTTTTCCTGCAGCGCGCGCAGCTTGCCCGCGGCTTCGTCGATGTCGCGTGTCGTCTCGACGCGGCTGATCTCGTCGAGGCCCGCGTTGATGTCGCGCATCAGGCGATCGCCTTCGCGGAGGGTGACGGTCTCGGCTTCCGACGCGCGTCGCGCGCGCTCGGCCAGCCGCTGCAGATGACCGACGACGTCCTGCTGGGCCTTGGTGACGGCGTCGCGTCGCGCGGCGTCGCGCGCGGCGAGCGCGGTCTCGACGGCCGCGAGCCTCGCGGTGAGGTCGTCGACTGGACGCAGGGCTTCCGTCAATGAGGCGGTCAGGCCGCGTGCCTCCCGGCTGAGCGACTGCCAGCGAGCGGCGGCCGAGGAGCCGTCCGCATGGGACGGCAAGCTCTCAGCCTCAGCGACGAGCGTTTCGAGCTTCGTGCGCATCTCCGCCAACATGGCGCGCATATCGTGCCGTTTGCGGCACGCGGCCACCGCCAGAGCGAACCGCTCAGCCAGTCGGTCGGCCTCCGGGCCATTACCAACGAGAGGCAGAAGGGATCGCCACTCTTCCTCGATTGGAACCAGCTGCTCGAGCGCGTCGTCGCCCTCGAGCGTCTCGACACGCGCGCAGAGCGCGACACGCGTCGCAATGTCTTCGGCGCGCTGACGCGCCCGCTCGGCCGCTTCGTCGGCTTCGCGCTCGCGGCGCGCGATCGCATCGCGCACGAGCGCCGTGCCGCGGCTGAACCGCTCGGCCGCCGCCGCATCGTCGCTCCCGAGCGTTTGCCACTCGTCGGAGAGACGCGCGAGCTCGGACTGCGCCGCGGGGACGTCGGTCACGTCCGCGAGCCGCTCGATCGCGTCGAGCACCGCGGCCTGCTGCTTGCGCCGTTCTTCGTCGGCGGCGCGGCGCGCGGCCTCGGCTTCTTCGATTTCCTGGATGAGCGCGCGGGCGCGCTTGCTCACGGCCTTCTGCTGCGCGCGCGACTCGACGGACTTGAGCAGCGCGACATCCTTGGCGCCCGACAGGGCGCGCTCGAATGCCGCGAGTGCGACCTCGCGGTGCTCGGCGTGCTCGGCGACCTCGACGATGGCGTCGGCGCTCGTCAGCCGATCGAGCGCGGCGCGGGCCGTGCCCTCGTCCTTGGCGTGACGCGCGACGCCGCCGAGCGAGCGCTCGTCGGTCAGCCGCGACATCGCGTCGGCGCGGACCGAGTCCCGGGCCTCGCTCTTGGCGATGACCGCCAGCCGGCGCGGGTCAGTCAGCGCGCGGGCCGCGAGGAGGGCGGTGGCTTCGTCGGTGTCGGGTGACGTCGCGAACCCGGCCAGCCGGTCGGCCGCGCGGTCGCGCGCCTCGGCGTCGGACTCGGCGGCCACGACACGCCCAAGCGCCGCCGGGTCGGTGACCTTGGCCACCGCCGCACGGCGAACCTTGACGTCCGGATCGGCCTCCGCCAGCTGCGCCAGTTCGATCTGGTCTTCGAGCTCGCGTATGGCCTCGAGCCGCATGAGCGGGTCAGGACTCTTCCAACGGGGTTGCGGCTTGAGCTTGTCGAGAAGACCCATATATCAGGGGCTCCCGATCCTTAAGGAAAGAACGTGCCGTTCCAGCGCAGGGGGCGCGCTGATCACTATTGTCACATTGGTCCTTGTGGCTCAGTCAATTACGGATAGTCTTCCTCAGGCACGTTTTGGCCGAATCTCCTCCGGATCCAGGAGCCTGAATCAGAAATCCAAAGAGCGGTTTTGGGGTCAGACCGAGGTCAGACCAGAGTCAGACCCGCTACACCAACTCTTCCAACTGGCTGACCAGCCGGTTGAGCTGATCCACGACCGCAAGGACGGTGGACGGCTCGCTCAGATCGACACCCGCGCGCTTGAGCAGCGTCATCGGGTGATCGTTGCCGCCCGCCGAGAGGAGATCGATGTACCGCTCGCGAGCCTTGACTCGACCGGACTCAGGTCCTTCCGAGATCTCCCGGGCGAGCTTGGCGGCGGACGCGAAGCAGGTTGCGTACTGATAGACGTAGTACGGCGTGTTGAAGAAGTGCGGGATGCGCGCCCACGTGATCGCCGTGAGGTCTTCCATGTCCACGGCGTCGCCGTAGTAGGCGTCGAAGCGCTCTTTATATAGGCCGTTGAGCACCTCGGAGGTCACCGGTTCGTCCTGCTCGACGAGATGGTGCGCGGCCAACTCGAAGTCGGCGAACAACACCTGCGTGTAGAACGTGCTCGTGATGTTGTCGATCGCGTGCTGCAGGAGCACCATGCGCTCGTCGCGCTCGGTCACCGACCCGAGCCAGTGCTCGAGCAGCAGCGCCTCGCTCAGCGTCGACGGCACTTCGGCGATGAAGATGGTGTAGTCCGAGTACACGAACGGCTGCCGCTCGTGCGACAGCATCGTGTGCATCGAGTGGCCCATCTCGTGCGCGAGCGTGAACACATCGTCGAGCGTGTCGGCCCAGTTCAGCAGCATGTACGGATGCACGCCGTACACCGGCGCCGAGTACGCGCCGCTGCGCTTGCCGTCGTTCTCGTAGACGTCGATCCAGCGCTCCTTGAAGCCTCGCCACATCCGCGCCTGATACTCCTTGCCGAGCGGCGCGACCGACTCGACGATGCGCGCGAGGACGTCGTCGTAGCTGTAGCGGCGATCCCAGTCGATGATCGGGATCGAGAAATCGTACGGGTGATATTTCTCGAGCTTGAGCGCGCGGCGGCGCAGGCGATGGTAGCGGCGCAGCGGCTCGACGCCGGCGCGCGTCGTCGCGATCAGGTTGTCGACGACGGAACGCGGGATCGCGTTGCCATGCAGCGCCGCGTCGAGCGTCGTCTTGTACCCGCGCGCGCGGGCGTGAAACCAGTCGCGTTGGCAGATGCCGTGGTAGAGCGTCGCGTAGGTGTTGAGCGACTTCTCGTACGTGCCGTAGTGCGAGAGAAACGCCTGATGGCGATCGGCCTGGTTCCGGTTAGTCGCGAGGACCGCGCGGTACTGGCCGTAGGACATCGTGATCTTCTCGCCGGTGCTGAGCGTGACCTCAGGGAACTTCGCGTCGGCGGTCGAGAGCGCGAGATACGCCTCGCCGGGCGCGCCTGACAGGCGCGAGGAGAGCGACATCAGCCGCTCGCCCTGCTCGTTGAGCACGTGCTCCTGCTGGCGGAAGATCTCTTCGATGGCGAAGCGGTAGACGCCGAGCTCGGCGTTGGTGTCGAGCCAGTGCTTGACGGTCTCGTGCGGGATGGTGAGCAGCTCGGGGCTGAACCACGACGTCGCTTCCTGCCACCGCGCCATCAGCGACTGCACCTGCTGGCGCCGCGCGTTCACGCGGTTGTCGCGCTGGTCCTCGTCGTACTTCAGCGACGGGTAGAAGTACACCTTGTAGGCGAGCTGCCCGAGCGCGTCGTTCAGCTTGTAGGCGGCGATCAGCCGATCAGGCCCCTGCCCGAGCGTGCCCTTCAGGGCGGCGTACTCGCCGATGCGCTGCTCGAGCTCGACGCGCGCGCGTTCCCACGTTTCCCAATCGCGGTAGATGTCGTCGAGGTTCCACTTGTGGCCGTCGTCGATCTCGGCGCGGTTGCGCGGGCGTGCGGTCGCTGTGGGAGTCACCTCATGATCATATCAATCGCGCGTATGGCGCAGCATGCTGCTTGATCAAGAGTCAAGGGTTTTTCGGCCGCGATCATTGTCCTTTGGGCCAGCATCCGCACAGTTTTGCGCTCGCGCCGTACCTGGGGGTCAGTATTGAAACCGCCGGCTGCACGCGTTTGTGATCGACGGCTAGCGATCGAGGCGGACGATGACACCTTCGTGCGCGGCGAGCTGGAGCGGCCCGACGACGCGCTCGCCCTCGCGGGTCCGTGTGGTGCCCACGACGACGGCGCCAGTGAGGTCGATGCCGTTGGGTGCGTATTCCGCGAGCGATTGGCTGAAGTTGAGCGCCACCAGATACGTCGGCTGGCCCGCGAGCCGCCGCGTGTATCCGAGGATCGGTCCCGGCGAGGGCAGCGCGGCGTACGAGCCGACCGCGAGCGCCGGCGTCGCGCGCCGCAGCGCAAGCAGCCGCCGGTGCAATGCGAGCACGGAATCCTGATCTGCGAGCGCGGCGCTGACGTTGACCATCGACCAATTCGCGACGAGCGGCAGCCACGGGCGACCCGACGTGAAGCCGGCGTTCGCCCTTGCGTCCCACGGCATCGGGCTGCGCTCCGGATCGCGTCCGAGGCCGCGCCCGGGCTGCTGCTTCTCGAGCGGATCCTGCGCGGCTGCGAGCGGCACGACCGCGTCCGCGAGGCCGAGCTCGTCGCCGTAGTAGATCGTCGGCGTGCCGCGCAACGTCAGGAGCAGCATCGTCGCGACGCGCGCCACCTCCGGACCCAGCCGCGTGACGACGCGGTGCTGGTCGTGATTGCCGAGTACCCAGTCCGGCCACGCGCACGCCGGGAGCGCGGCTTCGTACCTGGCGATCAGGTCCGCGAGCTTCGGCGCCTCCCACGTCGCATCGAAGAGCTGGAAGTTGAAGGGCAGCTGTGTCTCGTCGCACGCCGCGCCGTAGTACGACACGAGGCGGCTGAGCGATCCGAGCAGCTCCGCGACCAGCACGCGATTCGGGAATTCGTCGAACACCTGCCGCATGCGTTTCACGAGCGCATGCGTGTCCGGCTGATCGGCGGTGTGCGTCCACGTCAGCGCGAACGCCGGCAGCATGTCCGGACGGAAATTGGGATTGGCGGGGTTGTCGCGGAGTTGATCATCTTCGAGCAGCAGCCAGATCGTGTCCACGCGGAACCCGTCGACGCCGCGGCCGAGCCAGAAGCGAATGACGTCGAACATCGTCTTCTGGACGTCAGCGTTGCGCCAGTTGAGGTCGGGTTGCTCTTTCAGAAACGCGTGGTAGTAGTACTGGCCTGTCGTGTTGTCGAGCGTCCACGCGGGCCCACCGAACACGGCGACCCAGTTGTTGGGCGGTCCGCCGCGCGGTCCGGGATCGCGCCACACGTACCAGTCGCGCTTCGGATTCGTGCGCGACTTGCGCGACTCGACGAACCACGAGTGTTGATTCGACGTGTGGTTCGGCACGTAGTCGAGCAGCACGCGCAGGCCGCGCGCGTGCGCGGCGGCCACCAGCGCGTCGAAGTCCGCCATCGTCCCGAAGCGCGGATCGACGTTCGTGTAGTCCGAGACGTCGTATCCAAAGTCCGCCATCGGCGACGGAAAGATCGGTGAGAGCCAGAGCGCGTCGACGCCGAGATCTTTCAGGTAGTCGAGCCGGCTCGTGATGCCTTTGAGATCGCCGATGCCGTCACCGTTGCTGTCCTGAAACGAGCGCGGATAGATCTGATAGATGACGCCTCGCTGCCACCAGGGATTGGGAGGAGCGGCGGGAGTCGCGCCTTGCTCAGGCGGGGGCGTCGAGCAGGCCACGCACGTTCCGACTAACAGAGCGCCCAGGTACGGCCGGACCTGACGTGGCATGACCCGGCGAATTATAGGCACGATCTTCATGCCAGAATGTCGTCCGTGCTCAGCCGTTCGCGCTCGCGCGTCTGGCTCGCGATGTTCGTCCTCGCGCTCGCGTCCTGCGCGCGCGAGTCGGTGCCGAAGTACAAGGATCCGAATCGTCCAATCAAGGAACGCGTCGCCAATCTGCTCTCGCAGATGACGGTCGAAGAAAAGGTCGCGCAGATGCAGGCGATCTGGCGGCCGAAGACCAAGATCCAGGACGGGGCCGGGCGCTTCGATCCGGCGCACGCGCCTGAAGTGCTTGGCTACGGCCTCGGCGAGTTCGCGCGGCCGAGCGAGATCGCGAGCTCGTCCACCGGACCGCGGCTGCGTACGGCTCGCGAACAAGCGGAGTTCGTCAATGCGGTGCAGCACTGGGTGATGGAACATACACGGCTCGCCATTCCCGTCATGTTTCATGACGAGGCGGTGCACGGCCTGGTCGCGCTGCACGCGACGTCGTTTCCGGTGCCAATCGCACTTGCGAGCAGCTGGGATCCGGCGCTCGTCGAGCGCGTGATGAGCGCGGCGGCGTTCGAAGCGCGAGCGAGAGGGTCCTCGCACGTGCTCGCGCCGGTCATCGACCTCGGCCGCGACCCGCGATGGGGAAGATTCGAAGAAACGTACGGTGAAGATCCGTACCTCGTCAGCCGCCTGGGCGTGGCGGCCATCCGTGGGTACCAGGGCGCAACGCTGCCGCTCGGCCCGCACAACGTGCTCGCGACGCTCAAGCACTTCGCGGGCCACGGCTCGAACGAAGCCGGCGTGAACGCGGCGCCGAGCCTCGTGCCTGAGCGGCTGCTGCGATCGGAGCTGCTGGCGCCGTTCGAAGCGGCCGTCAAAGAGACCACCGTGTTTACGGTGATGCCGAGCTACAACGAGATCGACGGTGTGCCGTCGCACGCCAACCGCTGGCTGCTCGAGGACGTGCTGCGGCGCGAGTGGGGATTCCAGGGCGCCGTCGTCTCCGACTTCTTCGGGATTCAGCAGCTCGTGAGCCGGCAGAAAACTGCCGTCGATCTGGCGGACGCAGCGGTGCAGTCACTCAACGCCGGCGTCGACATGGAGCTGCCCGACGGCAACGCGTTCCTGCAGCTCCAGACAGTGATCAAGGATGGCCGCGTGACGATGGCGCGGATCGACGCCGCGGTGTCGCGCATCCTCGAGATGAAGATGATCGCGGGGCTGTTCGAGCACCCGTACGTGGACGTTGACGAGGCCGAGCGCTCGGTGCACAAGCCAGAGCACCAGGCGCTTGCGCTCGAGGCCGCGCGGCGATCGATCGTCCTGCTCGAAAACCGCAACCACGCGCTGCCGCTCGATCGCGCGAAGATCAAAACGCTGGCCGTCGTCGGCCCGAACGCCAGGGGTTTGCGGCGCGGCGGGTACTCCGCCGATCCAGGCCGCGGTGTGGACGTGCTCTCCGGGATCACGAGCGTCGCAGGCGCGGGCGTGAAGATCGTGTATTCCGAAGGCGTCCGCATCACGGAGGCCGATCCGAACTGGGACAAGGACGAAGTCGTGATGGGCGATCCCGTGAAGAATCGCCAGCGCATCAAAGACGCGGTCGCGTCCGCCCGCGCCGCCGACGCGATCGTGCTCGCCATCGGCACCAACGAATCGACCGCACGCGAAGCGTGGAGCGATGATCACCGCGGCGACGTCGCCGATCTCGCGCTCATGAGCCAGCAGGACGAGCTCGCCGACGCCCTCTTCGACACAGGCAAGCCAGTCATCGTCGTCCTCATCAACGGCCGCCCGCTCGCGATCCCGCGGATCGCGGAACGCGCGAGCGCAATTCTCGAAGCGTGGTACGTCGGCCAGGAAGGAGGCACGGCGATCGGCGAGGTGCTGTTTGGTGACGTCAATCCCGGCGGGAAGCTGCCCGTGACGATTCCCCGATCCGTCGGCCAGCTCCCGGTCTACTACAACCGGCGTCCGACGTCGTTCCGTCCGTACCTCGACATGACGCGCGAGCCGCTCTGGCCGTTCGGTCACGGGCTGAGTTACACGACGTTCTCGATTTCCGATCCGATCGTCACGCCCGCGGCGATTCCCGCGGACGGCCGCGCCACGGTGAGCGTCGACGTCTCCAACACGGGCAGCCGGTGGGGCGATGAAGTCGTCCAGCTGTACATTCACGACCTCGTCAGCAGCGTGACGCGGCCCGTGCTCGAGCTGCGCGGATTCAAGCGTGTCTCGCTCGAGCCCGGCACGCGCCGGACCGTCACGTTCACGCTTGGTCCCGACGAACTTTCGCTCATCGATCGTTCGATGCGCCGTGTCGTCGAGCCGGGCCAGTTCGAGATCTTCGTGGGGTCGAGTTCGGTCGCGCTCAAGAAGGCCACGCTCGACGTTACGCCGCGACGCTGACCCCCAGTACCCCCTCCGACTCGCGGTAGTAGCTATAATCCCGGCGGTTGTTCATGCCTGGAGGCTCCATGGTGAGGCACCTTCGTTTGGTTCTGGCTGGCGTCGGGATAGTGGCGGCCGCGGTGTTTGCGCCGATCGCGCGCGGTCAACAGGGGAGCGGGCTCCCCGTCGCGCAGCAGTTCAACGCGCTGCACTACCGCTCGATCGGTCCCGCGAGCATGTCGGGACGCATCAGCGATTTCGCGGTGTATGAGGCGAACCCGGCGGTCTTCTGGGTGGGCTCCGCGCATGGCGGCCTGTGGAAAACGACGAACGGCGGCACGACGTTCACGCCGCAGTTTCAGCAGAACGGCCTGATGTCGATCGGCGCCGTCGCCGTGTCGCAGAAAAATTCTGACCTCGTCTACCTCGGCACTGGCGAAGGCACCAACCGCCAGAGCATCTCGTGGGGCAGCGGGATGTACAAATCGACCGACGGCGGCGCGCACTGGACGTTCATCGGTCTCGGCAAGTCGTACCACATCCAGCGCATCGTCATCGATCCCACCAACGATCAGGTCGTGCTCGTCGCGGCGCAGGGCGCGCTCTTCGGGCCTGGCGGCGACCGCGGCCTCTACAAGACGACCGACGGCGGCGCGACGTGGAAGCAAGTGATCAAGGTGGACGATGACACGGGCGCGAACGACGTTGCGTTGTCGGTGAGCGATCCGAAGATCGTCTACGCGTCGACCTATCAGCGGCGTCGCGTGCAGTGCTGCATGAACGGCGGCGGTCCGGGCAGCGGCATCTGGAAATCGACGGACGGCGGCGACACGTTCACGAAGCTCTCAGGCGGCGGACTGCCGGGCGGATCGCTCGGCCGCATCGGCCTGGACGTCTACCGGCGCAGCGCCAACATCATCTACGCGACGATCGAAGGTGAGGGCGGAGGCGGCGGTGGCGGTGGACGCGGCGGTGGCGGTGGCGGCGCGGCCGGCGGTGGTGGCGGCGGCACGAGCGGCGTCTACCGGAGCGACGACGGCGGCACGACGTGGCGGGTGGTGAACTCGAACAACCCGCGCCCGATGTACTTCTCGCAGATTCGCGTCGATCCGAACAATCCGGATCACACGATTCTCGGCGGCGTGCGGATGACGATCTCGCTCGACGGCGGCAAGACGCAGCTCGCGGCGGATCCGGCGGCGCACGACGACAAGCACGCGCTGTGGTGGGATCCGAACAACTCGAATCACATTCTGATTGGCACCGACGGCGGCGCGTACACGACCTGGGACATGACGCGCTCGTGGATCTGGTATCCGAATCTTCCGGTCGGGCTCTTCTATCACGTCGGCTACGACAACGAGACGCCGTTCAACGTGTGCGGCGGCATGCAGGACAACTACGACTGGTGCGGCCCGAGCGCCGTGCGGACGCGCGGCGGCATCGCGAACGATCGCTGGCAGACGGTGCAGGGCGGCGACGGCTTCGTCGCGATTCCCGATCTGCGCGACGGGCGCATCGTCTACAGCGAGTCGCAGGACGGCAACACGTCGCGGCACAACCGCGTGACCGGCGAGTCCAAGAGCATTCGTCCGTCGCCGCAGAACGTCGTGAACGCGCAGGTCGGCGCGATGGGTTGCGACCCGCCGGCCCCTGGCGGCGGAGGCGGCGGCCGTGGTGGTGGCGGCGGATCCTGCGCGCCGTACCGTTTCAACTGGGATACGCCGATGCTGTTCTCGCCGACGGATCCGGGCGTGCTCTACATCGCCGGCAATCACGTGTTCCGCTCGACGGATCGCGGCGATTCGTGGACGGCCGTGAGTCCGGATCTCACGAGCAATGCGAACCGCGAAGACATCGTGACGATGGGCCTCAAGGGCAGCGACGTGCGCATCTCCAAGAATGACGGCATCGTCGCGTGGCCCACGATCGTGTCGTTCTCGGAATCCGCGAAGCAGCCGGGTCTGTACTACGCCGGCACGGATGACGGCACGGTGAGCGTGTCGAAGGACGCGGGCAAGACGTGGGACAAGACGCTCGCCGATCGGATGCCCGGGTTCGTGAAGGGCGCATGGGTGTCGAAGGTGATGCCGTCGCGGTACGACGCGGCGACGGTCTACGTCGCGTCCGACGCGCATCGTCTCAACGACTACGAGACGCACATCTGGGTGAGCCACGACTTCGGCGCGACGTTCCAGTCGTTCAACGGCAATCTCAAGGGCGAGGCGGTCAAGACGCTGACGGAAGATCAGCGCAACCAAGACGTGATCTACGCGGGCACGGAGACGGGGCTGTTCGTCTCGCTCGATCGCGGCAAGAGCTGGTCGCGGCTGCGGAGCAACTTCCCGGACGTGCGCGTGGACGAGATCACGCTGCATCCGCGCGACAACGCGATGCTGCTCGCGACGCACGGGCGCGCGATCTGGGTCCTCGATCACCTGTCGCCGATTCAGGAGTACACGGCCGCGCAGGGCGCGGACGCGCACCTGTTCTCGATCGATCCGGCGCTGCAGTGGCGCTCGTACGACGACAAGAACGACGAGTTCTGGGGACATCAGTACTTCGTCGGCGAGAACCCGACGACCGAGGCCGTGATTCAGTACTTCCTTAAGGGCGCGGCGAAGGAAGTGAAGCTGAAGATCACCGACTCGCTCGGCAAGGACGTCCGGATGCTCACGATGGCGCCGGCGCGGCTGACCGCCGGAATTCAGACGGCGTGCTGGGACATGCGCGTT